>CAVCXB010000066.1:0-16409 GCA_963605535.1 Wujia chipingensis | reverse complement strand
CTTTGCAAATAACCTTGGCATTGATATGGGTATGTTCTACAAGAGAAGAGACTACTCTACTGTCGTAAATGGAAAAAATCCGATCGTTGCTCATGAGTTTCTGGGTGCCAACATCAAGGATAAGACCGTTATCATCATTGACGATATGATTTCCTCCGGTGAGAGTATGTTGGATACAGCCAAGGAATTGAAGGATCGCGGTGCAAAGAATGTTGTTGTATGTTGTACATTCGGTCTCTTTACCGATGGTTTGGAGAAGTTTGATGACTTTAATGCTCAGGGATACTTTGATTATGTCATCACAACGAACTTAAATTATCGTTCTCCTGAGCTGCTTAAGAGAAGCTGGTACATCGAGGCTGATATGAGCAAGTTTACTGCCGCCATTATCAATACGCTGAATCATGATGTTCCGATTGGAAACAGCCTGTCTCCGACTGAGAAGATTCAGGCACTGTTAAAGAAGCATAAGGAACAGTTTGAATAAGTAAATCTGGTTATATCAACAAGAAAAAGCCCTTGGCAGGAAGTGATTCGTTTCCCCGCCAAAGGCTTTTTTATTTTACTTTTTATTTTTCACATTTTCCCTCGTTCTGAAGCATTTCCTTATATTGGGGGAGTTTCTCTGCCTCAGTACTGGAAAGTGTCGGATACTTCGGATCAATCTCTTGCAGCACATCCAAAATGATCTCGGAGATAAGGTATCTGCTGTACCACTTCTGGTCGGCCGGAATGACATACCATGGACTCGTCTTTGTGGCGGTAGCATTGACTGCCTTTTCATAGGCATCATCATACTCGTCCCACATTGCACGCTCGGATATATCGCTTCCAGAGATCTTCCAGTTCTTCTCAGGCTGTTCGATACGCTCAAGAAAACGTTCCTTTTGCTTTTCTTTGGATACGTTGAGAAGAATTTTTATTACGCGGTAGCTGTTGTCGTAAAGATATTCCTCAAAATGGCGAATCTGGCGATAACGATTTTCAATAATTGTGTTCGGATTCAGGCAGCGCTCTGCCATGTGATAGCCCTTGTAGAGTTCACGAACCTTTACGACAAGCACATCCTCATAGTAGGAACGATTGAAAATAGCGATCATACCACGCTTTGGAAGATTGGTCACGCAGCGCCACAAGTAATCGTGCGATAGTTCATCCTTGGACGGCTGCTTATAGCTGAAAACCTGTACACCCTGCGGATTAATACCGCCCATGACGTGGCGAATTGTGCTGTCTTTTCCGGCAGCATCGCGCGCCTGTAAAATGATAATCAGACCTTCCTTTGCATCTGCGTAAAGTTTATCTTGAAGTGCAAAAATCTTTTCCTGATTTTTCTCCGTCTTTGCAAGAATTTTTTCTTTATCAACCTGATCTTTTTTACTATCGGTTGGCAGCTTCTTTAGAGAAAGTGCCTTTGTTCCATCAAAACAATATGGATCGAATTTTGCCATACGAATCTCCTTTCGATAAGCCTTTAAAAGTAACGCTTTGCGGTGGACTCACGAACCGGTTCACAGGTCAGATCGACACCCAGACGCTTGAGTGTCTGACTGTCTACATTGGAAAGCATAACAGAGGTATGCATCTGACAGCCGCGAAGCTTTGGCAGCTGCTCCATCGCAAGCTTTGCCATGTGATCCGATGCAGCTGTTACAGACAGCGCAATCAATACTTCATCCGTGTGAAGGCGAGGATTTTTTGATCCAAGATAACCAATCTTTAACTTTTGAATCGGCTCGATCACTTCAGGTGCAATAAGCTTTCTCTCATGCTCAATTCCGGCAAGCAGCTTTAAGGCATTTAGCAAAAGTGCAGCAGAGGCACCAAGCAGATCACTTGTCTTGGAGGTAACGATAGTTCCGTCAGGTAACTCAATGGCCGCAGTCGGAACGCCAAGTTTTTGGGAACGCTCCATAGCAGCTACTGTCACTTTGCGGTTGGCCGGAGTAATCTTTGCCTGCTTCATTAACAGCTCGATCTTATACAGTTCGTTTTCACCGCCATCCTCTTTTGCAATCTTGTTGAGTGCCGTATAATAGCGGCGAATGATCTCCATTCTGGATGCCTCACAGCAAACCTCATCATCGATGATGCAGTTTCCCGCCATGTTGACCCCCATATCGGTTGGTGATTTATAATAACGATTCTCCCCATAAATGCGCTCAAAAATAGCATTTAAAACAGGAAAAATTTCAATGTCACGATTGTAATTTACGGTTGTCTTACCATAAGCTTCCAGATGGAACGGGTCAATCATGTTGACGTCATTAAGATCGGCAGTTGCGGCCTCATAGGCAAGGTTTACCGGGTGTTTTAGCGGAATATTCCAGATTGGGAAAGTCTCAAATTTGGCATATCCTGCATGTACACCTCTTAAATTCTCGTGATAGAGCTGGGAAAGACAGGTCGACATCTTACCACTTCCAGGTCCCGGAGCGGTAATGACAACAAGCGGTCTGGTGGTGCGCACATACTCGTTCTTGCCAAAACCATCCGGGCTGACAATTAAAGAAACGTTGGATGGATAGCCGTCAATCGGATAGTGACGGTATACATCAATGCCCTTCTTTTCAAGACGTTTCTGGAACAAAACGGCACCTGCCTGTCCTGCAAACTGTGTAATAACAACACTTCCAACATACAGCCCTTTCTTTTCAAACTCTTCCTTCAAACGAAGCACATCTACGTCGTAGGTAATACCAAGATCGCCGCGCTTTTTATTCTTTTCGATATCCATTGCTGAAATAACAATTACAATCTCAGCCATATCAGACAGTTGCATCAGCATCTGAAGTTTGCTGTCCGGTGCAAATCCCGGAAGAACTCTTGATGCATGATAATCATCAAACAGCTTTCCACCGAACTCAAGATACAGCTTATCGTCAAACTGGCTGATTCGCTCTCTGATGTGCTCTGACTGAATTTTGAGATATTTTTCGTTATCAAATCCGATTTTCATTTGTTTTTCCTTTTCTATTGAATTTATGAATCAACTGGGCGTTTCGTGAACACAAAAAGTCACTTCACCGAATGGGCATTTCATAAAACTAGACTTACGCACAATTAGAAATCAAACAGCGACAACTGATTCGACTCTGGAAGATTACTTAAGATTCCCAGCTCTGACAGCTTATCGCTGACGGTCTGTCCGACTTTGGCACGCTCGCGGAAATCCTGCTTGGACAGGAATGATCCCCCCTGAGCAGCCTCTACAATGGATTCTGCGGCCTTATTTCCAAGACCTTCAATGGAACTTAGTGACGGCATCAGTTTTCCGTCTACAATCTGAAATCGCGTCGCCTGCACTTTAAATAAATCAATCGGTACAAACTCAAAGCCTCTTACATACATTTCCTGCACAATACGCATATCGTGGTAAGAATCCTTTTCTTTTGGAGAAAGCGTATCCATGCGGCTCTCGTAATCTGCCATATGCCGTTCCAAATCGTCCTTGCCCTTGCACATCAGCTCGTAGGAAAATGCGGTGGCACGGATACTGAAATATGCCGCATAAAATGCCTGCGGATAAAAGATCTTGCAGTAAGCGATTCGCCACATCATCATAACGTAAGCGGCGGCATGGGCCTTCGGGAACATATACTTGATCTTTTTACAAGACCAGATATACCAGTCCGGTACGTCGTGGTCAATCATCGTCTGCTCCCACTCCGGCTGAAGACCCTTTCCTTTTCGGACAGCCTCCATGATCTTGAAGGAAAGACCTTTCTCAATGCCTTTGCTGATCAGGTAGATCATGATATCATCACGCGTACAGATGGCAGTGGAAATAGTTGCCTTCTTCTCCTGAAGAAGTGTCTGTGCATTGCCCAGCCATACATCGGTACCGTGTGACAGACCGGCGATACGGACAAGATCCGAAAAATGCTGCGGCTGTGTCTCGATTAACATGCCCATCGCGAAATCGGTACCAAACTCCGGAAGACCGAGCGCTCCCAGCTTACAGCCACCGATATCTTCTGGCTTGATGCCGAGTGCAGAAGTGTCCTTAAACAGCGACATAACCTCCGGGCTGTCTAGCGGAATCTGTCTGGCATCGATTCCTGTCAAATCCTCGAGCATACGAATCATGGTAGGATCATCATGGCCGAGAATATCAAGCTTTAACAAGTTGTGGTCGATGGAATGGTAATCAAAGTGCGTCGTTACCGTGCTGGTTGTCATATCATTTGCTGGATGCTGCACTGGCGTGAAGGAGTTAATGTCCTCACCGATCGGCAGTACGATGATTCCGCCCGGATGCTGCCCGGAGGTTCGCTTAACACCGGTACAGCCAGCAACAAGTCGGTTGATCTCGCACTCACGCTTATGCTGATTATGTTCTTCATAATAATTCTTTACATAACCAAATGCAGTTTTCTCGGCAAGGGTACCAACTGTACCGGCTCGAAAGGTCTGACCAGCACCGAAGATAACCTCCGTGTAGGCATGCGCCTTACTCTGATATTCACCAGAGAAGTTCAAGTCGATATCAGGCTCCTTATCACCGTAGAAACCAAGGAATGTCTCGAATGGAATATCGTAACCATCCTTTGCCAGCTTTTCGCCGCAGACCGGACAGATCTTATCGGGCATATCACAGCCTGCGCCTCCGGCAAATTTCTTGACATCTTCAGAATCAAAATCACTGTAGTGACATTTCTTACAGTAATAATGAGGGCTGAGTGGATTGACCTCGGTGATACCGGACATCGTCGCAACAAATGAGGAACCTACGGAACCACGGGAACCTACCATGTAGCCGTCCTCATTGGACTTGTGAACAAGCTTGACCGCAATCAGGTACATAACGGCGAAACCGTTTGAAATGATGGAGTGAAGCTCATGCTCAAGACGTTCCTCTACAATCGAAGGAAGCGGATCTCCGTACATAGAATGTGCCTTCTCGTAGCACATGTTACGAAGATCGACATCGGAGTTTTCGATGACAGGCGGACACTTATCTGGGCGCACCGGTGCCAGATGATCAATTCGGTCGGCAATGAGATTTGTGTTTGTGACAACGACCTCATATGCCTTGTCGCTTCCAAGATATTCAAATTCTTTGAGCATCTCTTCTGTTGTTCGGTAATACAACGGTGGCTGGAAATCGGCATCTTTGAAGCCCTTCCCACTCATGATGATGCGGCGGTATACCTCGTCCTCTGGATTTAAGAAATGCACGTCGCAGGTCGCACAGACTGGCTTATCATAAAGCTCGCCAAGGTCGACAATGCGGCGGTTTAACGCCTCGAGGTCTTCTCTTGTCTTGTAAGGAGAATCTTCCTCGCGCAGCATGAATTCATTATTTCCAGTCGGTTGGATTTCCAGATAATCATAGAAGGAGACAATTTTTGCAATCTCATCATCGCTCTCCTCACCGGTGATCGCTCGGAACAGCTCGCCAGCTTCACATGCGGAGCCGATGATCAGACCCTCGCGGTATTTCATGATCTCGGAGCGTGGGAAACGAGGCCTTCTGGCAAAATATTTGACATGCGCCAAGGAAATCAGACGATAGAGATTGATTCGGCCAACTTCATTTGCCGCCAACAAAATAATGTGGTAGGTCGGCATTTTCATGATCGCTTCTGGTGTCATGACGGCCTTTGCTGCGATATCGTCAAGATTTTCAAAGCCCTTTTTCTTAAGCATTGGAAGAAACTTAACGAAAATCTCTGCAGTTGCACCGGCATCGTCTACTGCACGGTGATGATTTTCAAGTGAGACATGCAGCTCCTTTGCCACGGTATCCAGCTTGAAACGACCAAGATGCGGCAGTAAGAAACGTGCCAAACCAACGGTATCCACATAGGTTGGCGGAAATTCGATGCCAAGCTGCTTTGCGTTATAACGAATAAAGCTCGTATCGAAGGAGGCGTTGTGCGCAACTAGGACACAGCCCTCACAAAACTCCAAAAAACGAGGAAGAATCACTTCTACGCCCGGCGCATCGCTGACCATCGAATCGTTGATTCCAGTTAATCGCTCGATTGTGAATGGAATCGGGACACGCGGATTGATAAATTCGGAGAATCGGTCGGTGATCTCTCCATTTATAACCTTAACGGCACCGATTTCGATAATCTTGTTTTTCGCCGGATGAAAACCGGTTGTCTCGATATCAAATACAACGTAGGAAGCATCGAGGGAAGCACCGTTGCTGTTGACAACAATTTCCTTCATATCATCGACAAGATAGCCCTCGCAGCCAAAGATCAGCTTAAAATCATCGCCCTTTGACAGTGCGTGAGCGGCTTCTGGAAAGGCATACGCACAGCCATGATCGGTGATTGCAAGTGCGGTGTGCCCCCAAGCTTTGGCCGTTTTTACAAGTGCCTGCGCATCGGATACAGCATCCATCTCGGAGGATTTTGTGTGACAGTGAAGTTCAACACGTTTCACAAGTGCGTGATCTTCACGCTTTTCCTCGTGCCATTCGGCACGCTTGATGCCAGAGACGGAGGAGATCGTCACCTCATGATCAAACTTGTCCATCATCGCGATACCCTTGACGGTAACGGCTTTGCCCTCGGCGATGTCCTTTTTCAGATCGGCAAGGTATTCGTTCGGAACGAAAATCTTTGCCATGATCGTATCGGTATAGTCGGTTACAGCAAAGGAAACGATTGTCTTCTCGCCATTGCGAAGCTCACGCTCGGTAACGGCGATGATCTTTCCACTGATGACAACCTCTCCGATCTCCTCCTGAATCTCGACGATCTTCATCGGTGTGACATCCTCGAAGTTGCGGCCATAGACCATGTTCGGATCATCGGAGCGAAGTGGACGCTTTGCACTGTAGCCGCTTTTTCCGCCCTTGTAGGACGAATTGTACGAGGATTTTTGACCAGCACCGCCCGGAATCTCGCGAGGTGCCTTTGCATCCTTTGAGCCGGAACTTGCTCCTGCACCTGATTTTGCGGCTGCGGCCTTGGCAGGATCACCTTTACGAAGTCCTGGCTTGTCGGCAGATGCCTTTTGGTGTTGCTTATCCGATGGTGTTTGATTCTCTCCGGCAGAGGTGGTGTCAATCAACTCATCGTTTTTGGCAGCTGCGGACATGCTGTTTGCCTTCATGATACGCGCGATTGCCTGTGCCTCCGCACGCTTTTTCTCTTCCTCGATTGCCGTGGTGTCGCGCTCCTTAAAGGATACCGCAACTGGAATGGAGATCGCACAGCGGTCGTAAAAGACCATCTGAATCCATTCACGAAGCTCTCCCGCTCGGTTTCTTGCCCATAAGCTGTCTTCGAGTGTCAGCTTCAGTGAATTGTCCTCTTCCATTTTCCAGTCGGCACGCAGCAAAATGTGATAATCCAGATCGCTTCGGCGTTTCACCTCAGCAAACAAGCTTTCCTTGTATGCGTCAACGAGGTAGGACGGCGTGTATTGCTCAGACAGCGTGAAGGACTCGAAAATACGAATTTTCATATCGCCGTCTGGGAACATCTGCTTTTCAATTTTGGATTCGACCGCGTAAATCTGCGGCTTTGAGATCAGACGGCGGCAAAGCAGGTAGACATGAATCGCCGTCCGATCACGGTTATATTTTAATGCAGTTACTTCTGTAAATTCAAATAAATCCTTTAACTCGTCCTCGAGGACAAGCGCGGGAAACGTTTCAAAAAAACGCTTTGCCATGCAAGTTCCTTTCTTGTTTTTTTCAACCCGGACGCCCACTCGGTGAAGTGACTTTGTCGACGGGCCCAACTCCGCGGGTCCCCACTACATTTTTTTAACGTAAGTGTATTTTGACAACGGGTCCGCTACAACGTCCCGTCTCGTAAAGCACATTCACCTCAGGGCTGTATTATGCTTGCCAATTGTCCAGTTCTTCTTTTAGGCCGGCAAGTAACTCCTCCTCTGGGAGTTTTCGGATGATTTCACCCTTCTTTATAATAACACCACAGCCAAGGCCACCAGCGATACCAAGATCAGCTTCTTTTGCCTCACCAGGACCGTTTACGACACAGCCCATAACAGCTACTTTAATGTCGTATGGATAACGGCTGACAAGTGTTTCAGCCTCGTTTGCGAGGCGAATCAGGTCAATCTGAGTACGTCCACAGGTTGGGCAGGATACAATTTCAGCACCGCCTTTTCGGATGCCGAGTGTCTTTAAAATAATCTTTGCGGAGCGAATCTCCTCGACTGGATCGCCTGTCAGGGAGACACGGATGGTATTTCCGATGCCCTGATTTAAGATTAGCGCAAGGCCGATGGAGGATTTGATATTTCCAGAAATGATGGTTCCTGCCTCGGTGATGCCGACATGAAGTGGATAAACAGTCTTATCTGCGATCAGCTCATGCGCCTTTACACACATTAAAACATTGGAGGATTTGATGCTGATAACCATCTGATCGTAGCCCATCTGCTCGATCATGGCTACTTTTTCAAGTGCGCTCTCTACAAGGCCTTCGGCGGTGACACCATGATATTTTTCGATGAATTTTTTCTCAAGGGAACCGCTGTTTACGCCGACTCGGATCGGAACATGACATTCATTTGCCTTCTCGACAACGGCACGCACACGCTCTTCGTTTCCGATGTTTCCCGGATTGATACGAATCTTGTCGGCACCGTTTTCCATTGCGGCGATTGCCAGACGATAATCAAAGTGAATATCGGCAACTAATGGAATATGGATGCGTTTTTTGATCTCACCGATGGCTTTTGCTGCCTCCATATCTGGAACGGTACAGCGGATGATCTCGCAGCCTGCCTCCTCGAGACGAAGAATCTGGGCAACAGTTGCCTCAACATCCTGTGTCTTTGTATTTGTCATGGACTGAATTAAAATCGGATTACTGCCGCCAATTGCGCGGTTTCCGATACGAATTTCTTTTGTAAGTTCTCGAACTGGTTTTGTTTTGTTTGAATTTTGTTCTGTGTTTTGTTTCATATTTTAAACCTCTTATACGTCAATGATTCAGAGCAGACGATGCCGCTCTGAATCGTTGGAACAATGAGTCGTTTGACAGACTCAGGTATCATTTGTGCGATTTTGTTTTAACTCACAGTCGATGTTTTCACGGAGTCTGATATGCCGAAAATAATTCGACTATGACCTGCTTTAGAAGCGGAGGACTTAGTGAAAAATCTTTACGATATCACTAAATAAAACGAAGATCATGAACAGGAAGAGGAAGATAAAGCCTGCGATATGGACGATGGCCTCTTTCTCCTTTGGTACCGGCTTGCCACGCACGGCTTCGATGATTAAAAACAGTAATCTTCCGCCGTCCAATGCTGGAATTGGAAGCAGGTTCATGACGCCAAGGTTCGCACTGATCATGACAACGAAGTTGGCAAGTGTCAAAAACATCGACATAGCGCGGTCAGAGAAAGATTCATCTGCCATCGTGGTATTGACTTCTTCGACCATATCGTTTACTGTTGTTGCGATTCCGACAGGACCAGAAAAGCTTGTGACAGGCAAATCACCGGTAAAGACCATACCAAGGCTCTTGATTACGGTAACAACGTTATATTTTACTTCGTATAGGCCGTACTGTAATGTTTCATACCATTTTAAGGCATAGCGTGCACCAGAGTAAATACCCATGTAGTAGGCATTGTTTTCCTCATCGTACTTTGGAACAAGTGTAGTCTCGTACTTCTCGCCGTCTCTCACATAGGTGACATCAAGCAATTTGCCTGGATTCATTGCCATGTAAATCTGAATCTCTCGAAACAGATGGACACGGGAACCATTCACAGAAGTGATCAAATCTCCAGCCTGAAGACCTGCCTCCTGCGCTGGATAATTATCGATGACACCCTGCACATATGGCTTATCGCTTCCGGCAAAACCGATTACGATAACGGCTAGAACAAATGCCAATAAGAAGTTAAAGATCGGTCCTGCTGCAATAATGGAAATGCGTGCCCAAACGTTTTTCTCGGCAAGGCTATGTTCCTTGTCAGTGATCTCTTCGGCGTCTGGATCAACAATTCCGTTGTCATCCCCCAGCATCAGGCAGGAGCCGCCAAACGGAATCCATTTTAGTGAATACCGTGTTCCATGATGCACGGTACTCAAAAGCCTCGGACCCATGCCGATTGAAAACTCAATTACCCCTACCCCGTTCTTTTTTGCAAGGAGAAAATGGCCGAATTCGTGAACGAACACGACGACTCCTATGATTAAAAAAAGTGCAATAATGCTGAATGGATTCATATTTTCCTCTTTCTTTCCGTACTACGATCGCTGTGGCCGATGTTCCAATGGCACAGCGATTCCGGCAGACATAGCTTGCTATGTCGATAGTTTATGACAATTTTGACTGTAAAAATTCGTATACAGCAGCTTCTGTCTCCAGAATCTTATCGACATCTGGATCTGGAACAAAGTTAACGTGATCGAGTGAGACCTCTATCGCTTCGATGATACCCGGATATGATAACTTGTGATCTAAGAAGCGACCAACGGCAAACTCATTTGCTGCATTGTAGATGGTTGGACGGTTGCCGCCCTCTTTTCCGACCTGATAGGCAAGTGCCAAACCAGGGAAATTCTCGAAATCTGGTGCAAAAAAGCTGATGCTTCCAAGTGCCGCAAAATCAAGACGCTTTCCAGGCAGATATCTTCTGTCTGGATAGGTCAGTGCCAGCTGAATCGGAAGCTTCATATCCGGTGTGCCAAGCTGAGCGATAACTGCGCCATCCTCAAATTGTACCATTGAATGGATTACGGACTGCGGCTGAATGACAACCTGAACCTGATCGTAGTCCACGCCAAAGAGCCATTTGGCCTCCATGACCTCCAGACCCTTGTTTACCATGGTTGAGGAGTCGATGGTGATCTTTTTTCCCATGACCCAGTTTGGATGCTTTAACGCGTCTTCTGGGCGGATATCTTTCATCTGCTCTCTCGTCCATCCACGGAATGGACCGCCAGATGCAGTCAATAAAATTTTATCAATCTTATGTCCCTCTTCGCCCATGAGTGACTGAAAAATAGCGGAATGTTCGCTGTCAACTGGAAGAAGACGTACCCCGTACTGCTTTACCATCGGAATAATTAGATGGCCTGCGGTAACAAGTGTTTCCTTGTTTGCCAGTGCAATGTCCTTACCTGCCTGAATCGCTGCGATTGTCGGGCGAATTCCGATCATGCCGACAACGGCGGTGACAACGATCTGTGTCTCGGGAAATACAGCTGCCTCGATCAGACCGTCCATGCCGCTTACAATTTTAACATCCAGATCGGCAACAGCCTGCTTTAATGCTTTTGCGGCCTCTTCTTTATAGACGCATACCAGCTTTGGATGAAACTCACGAATCTGCTGTTCAAGCAGTATGACATTGCTGCCTGCTGCAAGAACGGTAGCTTCCATATCCGATTGGTTTCGGATTACCTCTAAGCTCTGTGTTCCGATGGAGCCAGTGGATCCTAAAATGGCAATTTTTTTCATAAGCGAAAACCTGCCTTTCTCTGTGAATTGGTGAATTGATTTTGCAAATTGTTTTGTAAATCGTTATTCGTTGTAAAGTTGTTTTTCTACATATTGTTTTTGATGGTTGTTTGTTGTTTACGCGATGCTCTGAAGTAACGTTACCAGAATGTAGATTAACGGTGCGGTGAAAATGATGCTGTCGAAACGGTCCATGATACCACCGTGTCCTGGGATCAGATTTCCGTAATCCTTGATCTGATACTGACGCTTGATCGCGGATGCGGACAGATCACCAAACATGGAGATAAAGCCACCACAGGCACCAATGATCGCACAGAATACTGCTGGGTTTGAAAATTCGGTCAGGTTGCCCTTGAAAATGGTTCCGTACAGCGCACCGATCAATGCACTTCCTACGATACCGCCGATTGCGCCCTCAACGGACTTCTTCGGGCTTAATACTGGAGTCATCTTATGCTTTCCAATCGCACGACCAACTAAGTAAGCACAGGTATCGCATCCCCACGCGCTGATGAAGATCAGCCATACAGTGTAAGCACCGTCTTTGCTTGTTCTGGTCTGGAAAATAAAGGACATCATCAGTGCAACGTAGACCATGCCAAATGTTGCTTTTGCGATCTCGTCAGCTGTAAACTTTGGGTAGGTAGCTACATAGGAAGCCATCAATGCCAAAAAGCCTAAGACTAGTACTAGGACAACAAAATTGTTCTTTCCTGCCAGAATTACGGATTCAATTCCGATTGCGGTTAAATAGCCGACAAGTGCCGGTATTTTCTTTTCCATCTGAAAAACGCGGTACAGCTCATACATGCCAACCAGGCTGATCAGAAGCATAAACAGGTACAGAAGCGGGCCGGAGGCGATAATGGCGCACATGGTCACTGCCAACAGCACGATTCCGCTGATTGTTCTTGTGATAAACATAAGTTTTTATGCCTTTCTGTAGTAAATAAAATTTGGTATTACGTTTTATTTGGTCAGGCGACCTCCATAGCGGCGCTCGCGCTTTCCGAAGGAGTCGACTGCCTTTTGCAGCTCTGTTTTGTTGAAATCAGGCCATAGAACATCGGTCACATAGATTTCGGTATAAGCCAGCTGCCAAAGTAAGAAATTCGACAGGCGAAGTTCGCCGCTAGTGCGGATCAAAAGATCTGGATCTGGCATATCGGCGGTATCCAGATAGGAGCCGATTGTCTGCTCGGTGATTGATTGTGGTTCTAACTTTCCACTCTTTACATCCTCTGCCATACGAATCATGCCACGGCGCATCTCGTCTCTGGCACCATAGTTGATAGCGATGGCAAATACCATGCGGGTATTGTTTCTTGTCTCATACTCAAGCTTATTTAAGCCTTTTACCAGATCTGGGGCGAAGCGGCTGCGCTCGCCGATGATTTTAACGCGTACGTTCTCTTCAGCTGCAACCTTTAACAGCTTTTTGATATAAATGCCCATCAGTACCATTAGCGCGGAAACTTCTTCCTCAGAACGCTTCCAGTTCTCGGTAGAAAATGCGTAGACTGTCAGATAGTCGATGCCGATGTTGGCAGCGTCACGCACGGTCTGCTCGAGTACCTTACAGCCTTCTGCATGGCCCATCTTGCGTGGCAGATTTCTGCGCTCGGCCCATCTTCCATTGCCATCCATAATAATCGCAACGTGGCGGGGAATCTTTTTTTGTTCGTCCATATTGATTACCTCATGATAATGTGTTTTGTTACGCAAAACAGGACAGGCAAACGCCTGTCCTGAAAATTTCCTGTTAATTAGACAGTCATGATTTCCTTTGATTTATTCTCAACACTCTTGTCTATCTTTGCAATATACTTGTCGGTCATCTTCTGGATTTTTTCTTCGCCTTCCTTGCGCTCGTCCTCAGTAACCTCGTTTGCCTTTTCCTTCTTCTTTAAGGTATCGTTTGCATCACGGCGAACATTGCGGACAGCAACCTTTGCGGCTTCACCCTTCTTCTTGATATCCTTTACTAACTCTTTACGTCTCTCCTCGGTCAGCTCTGGGAATACAAGGCGGATGCTGGTACCATCGTTTGTTGGGGTAATTCCAAGGTCAGATGCCAGAATTGCCTTCTCGATTGCCTTTAACAGGCTCTTCTCCCACGGATTGATCTGGATGATTCTCGGCTCTGGAACGGAAATGTTTCCAACCTGCTGCATTGGAGTTGGAGTTCCGTAATACTCAACCATGATCTTGTTTAACAGATTCGGATTTGCGCGGCCTGCACGAATATTCATAAACTCGCCGTCCAGTGACTCGCAGGTCTTTGTCATTTTCTCTTCACACTTCTTGATAACTTCCTTCATAAGTTACGCTCCTTTGGTTTTATGATTTTAAGTTTTTATAGTTTTGCTTTTTATTTAGGCGGTTACATGAGTTCCTGTAATTTTGCCATTTAATGCGTTTGCGATGCTGTTTTCTTCGTTCAGACCAAATACAGCAAGCGGCATATGGTTCTCCATGCACATGATGGATGCGGTCATATCAATAACCTGAAGGCGCTTGTCAACGACTTCCTTAATGGTAACGGTATCGTACTTTACTGCGTTCGGATTCTTTGCCGGATCGCTGTCGTAAACACCGTCGATGGCCTTTGCTAACAGGATAACATCTGCTTCCATCTCAATGGCACGCAGTACAACACCTGTGTCAGTAGAGAAATACGGATGGCCAGTACCACCTGCAAAGAAAACTACCTTGCCCTGAGCAAGAGCCTCATTTGCAGCATCCTTGGAGAACAGCTTTGTAAATGTACTGCATGCAAATGGGGTGAAGATCTCGGTCTTCATGCCTGTGGTGCGGAATATCTCAGATACATAGATACAGTTCATAACAGTTGCTAACATACCGATCTGATCTGCCTTTGGTCTGTCGATGGCGTTGCTGGAACGGCCTCTCCAGAAGTTTCCACCGCCGATTACGATTGCAACCTGCACGCCCTGATCAACTGACTGCTTTACCTGTCTTGCAACATCTTTTACAACGTCTTCATCAAATCCGGTCTTCTTCTCTCCGGCTAATGCTTCTCCGCTGAGCTTGAGCATAACTCTGCGCTGTTTTTCCATGTTCGTCTCGTCCTTTCTGTGGGTTGTATCTTTTGGTTGTGTTTGCACCTAGATACATATATCAGTATCTTACCATACAGGAATTTAAAAATCAACTAAAATATGTGGTTCGTTACAGTTCACGCGTCATGCTAGATCTGGAGAAATCTCATGTTTCAGAACGGAATTGCATATAATGATATGAGCTGCATAAAAGGAATTGAAAACAGATGAATTTAAATCTTACAAAAATGCAGGGAACTGGAAATGATTATATCTTTGCAAACTTACTTGATATAGGTGATTTCAAAATATTTAACGAGATAAATTGGAGCCAGATGGCAATTCGTCTTAGTGATCGTCATTTTGGAATAGGTTCGGACGGCCTGATCTTAATTTGTCCATCCGATATTGCGGATTGTCGTATGCGTATGTTTAATGCAGATGGTTCAGAGGGGGCTATGTGTGGAAATGGAATACGCTGTCTGGGAAAATATGTGTATGAGCGGCGCTTTATAAAGAAAAATGTGATTTATGTGGAAACAATGGCAGGAATACGAACACTCTATCTTGATATTGAAGATGAGAATCACGTTCAATTCGTCTCCGTGGATATGGGTATTCCTGTTATTTTGCCAACTATTGAAATCAATTCATTTTTGCTGACACCTGTTTCAATAGGAAATCCTCATGTTGTTTACTTTGTGCCAAATCAGCCATCCGAGTATCCAATTGAAAAATGGGGACCATTTTTAGAGTGTCATTCACAATTAAAGGAACGCAGCAATATTGAATTTGTTCAAATTATTTCACAGGATCGAATTCGTCTTCGCCTTTGGGAGCGCGGTTCTGGTGAAACACTTTCTTGTGGAACTGGTGCCTGTGCAGCGGCAGTTTGTGCCATACAGCAAAAGGGGCTGGAAAATAAAATTTTGGCAGAGGTGCCAGGAGGGATGCTGACTATTAGCTGGAATGGAAAAGGAGAAGCCGTTTTTTTAAGCGGGCCTGCGGAATTTGTATTTGATGTTACAATTCATATGTAACGTGTGTTTTTGCAAATGGGTGTCCTGAGAACTGCAATATTAGGTTGCAGAGGCGCTTTGTATGTGTTAAGATAAGGCAGATGTGAAAATATCGTACAGGAGGAATTGACACAAATGCTTACTTTAAAAAATACATCTGTTATGAATTTTGAAAATGCCATTCGCGGAGCAAGAAATCCGATGAATAGCTGGGGCCGCATGGATAGCCATACTGAGCCGGATGGCACTTTTGTTTTTGGACCGAATGACCTTGATCTGGCAATGCGACTTGCAAAAGCAGGTTCTGATCATAGAAAATATCTGCGCATGATCTTTGTCAGTGTTGACGTGACTGCACCACTCTACTGGTGGAAGGAGTACGATACCTATAAGGTGGCTACCGTTGCAAATTCAACAAGTACAATGCACAAAATCCACAGCAAACCATTTTCAATGGATGATTTCTCCTGTGATCATATGACTGACAGTACAAAAAAATTTATGGAAACAATCGTAAGTGAGCTTGAGACTATTCGTCTTCGTTTTAAGGAGACAAAATCCAAAGAGGACTGGTATGATATGATTCAGCTTCTTCCAAGCAGCTATAACCAGATGCGTACCTGTACATTCAATTATGAGACGTTAATCAATATTTATCGTGCAAGAAAAAATCACAAGCTGGCTGAGTGGCATACCTTCTGTGACTGGATTGAAACACTTCCATATGCAGAGCAGTTGATTACGTTTGAGCCATAATATACGTTTATAGGTGAACTACTCGATCATTGAATGGCCGGAGCATCTAAAGTTTCCCTTGAATGCTGGACATTCAATTTCCGCCCCTTTGAATATCAGTCCGCGCTATACAATACGCATAGCACAGGCAGATCCTCTCTGGACAATCC
>CAVCXB010000065.1:0-16679 GCA_963605535.1 Wujia chipingensis | reverse complement strand
GAACCGCTATGGAGGCTGTTTATGGACTGCTTGGCGTAGACAGAGGTGTTCCGGAAGTATGGGGTAGCGTATATGATATCCGCGAGCTGCTTGACAGTACCGTAAAGCTGATGGATGGCAAGTCTCCACTTGATATCCAGCTGCCAGGACCGTTGAACGCATTAAAGAAGCCTCTGCTTCATGTTATTCACGGAACCGTAGTTGAGAAGGTTCTTCAGGATCACGATATTATTCGATAAGCGGATTCCCCCATTACTGAGGTTTTGTCTCATCCCTTAATCGTACAACATTTCTAGCACTGCGTCGCCTGTCATCTTCAAGGGCGGCGTAGTGCTTTTTCGTTGTATTGACATCATTGTGACCAAGCACGTCTGCCACCAGATAGATATCACCTGTCTCACGATACAAATTTGTACCGTAGGTACTGCGCAACTTATGCGGTGTAATATGCTTAACAGTTGTAACGGTCTGGGCGTACTTCTTTACCAGCTTTTCAACAGCTCTAACACTAATTCTTTTTTTCTGTAAAGATAAAAACAATGCTTCCTCATGACCGGACGAAGCTTCTGTTTTTTTGCGTTCTTCAAGATAGGATAGAAGAGCAGCCTCCACCTCATCTCCAAAATAAACGACTACTTCCTTACCGCCTTTTCGATGAATACGAATTCCATCATTTTTAAAATCGACATCATCTATATTTAATCCGACGCATTCGGATACACGGATGCCAGTTCCGAGCATTAGTGTCAAAAGTGCTACATCGCGCACTTTTGTGCGGTCATGGAAACGTTGCTCACGTTCAGAAAGTTTATCACCACTTTCTGCCTGATCAAGCAAAAGAGCAACCTCATCAATGTCCAATCGAGTAATCGCTTTGTCGTGCACCTTTGGCATAGACACCAAATCAACTGGATTGTAGGTGATATCCTCATGCTGGATGAAATATCGATAAAAAGATCGAAGAGAAGCTAGCTTACGCTTTAATCCGAGTTCATGGTTTGTTTTCGTAGTATCTTTATCTTCGTTTTCAGGATCGCTATAAGCCTGTAAATATTCCAGATATTCTTCAATATCAGCTGGGCGAAGCTTCTCCAAATCGTCCAAAGTAATGTCCTTTATTTCTTTTTGAGCAAAAACGGGATTATACTCGTGTAAATAAGAAAAAAATACATTTAAATCATATGCATACGCAATTCGGGTACGTGATTCTGTGTGTGACTGAATGCCCCTAAAATAATCCTTGGCGTAGGGTGGGAGCGTACTAATGAGTGCTCGTAACCGATAAGTATTGTTGATATCAACTTGCTCACTGTATGAATTTGTGCTCATTAAATGCCACCTCCCGAAGAATTACATTCTTTTTCTTTTCGTTCTTTTCGTCCTTTTGGGGTTTGATTTTGATTGTGGAGTTGCTTGACATCCATATGAGTGCATGCAGCCGTCCAATCCTCGATATTGCCATTTTCAATCGCATGGAAAAAGCGATCTCTGGCATCTGGATAGGTGATATTTTTTTGCTGTCGTTGTAAGCAGTATACGGAGAGACCGCATAAAAGCGTCCCTCAAACAACATCGACATCATCATTGTATATACAATATCTTCCTTTGCCGCCTGATGTACATAGCGGTATAATTTTTGCAATTTCATAAATATATAATACCTTACCTCTCTGTATATTTCATAATTTCATAATTCTGGTATATTGATTTTACCACAAAATCGAATAAGCGTAAAGAAATTGTAAGATATGGCATAAAAATTTCATATTGCCGTATGTTTTTATTTGTGGTAAATTATATACTCGTGAGAGCTTTTAAAGCAAGAAATATTACAGGAGGAGATTAAAAAATTATGCTTCACAAAATAGCAAAACAGATCATTCTGCTCATATGTGTAATGGCAACAGTTGGTCTTTTGTCTGGATGTACTGGGACGATGTTTTTATCAGGAGCAGATGGCCCTACAGCGCTCTTTACTGCTGGAAAACTTGATTCTGACAGTACACTGTCCAAAGCGGCAAACTGGCTTGACAACGCTTTTTCAAAATTCGCCAATCTTGCAAAAAACGAAACAGAAGAGGAATCTACAACGGCGCTTGTTATCCCAGATCAGTATCAGGTACTTCTTATCGGAAGTGACAGACGTGATAATTTCTGGAACGGAAACTCAGATGTCATGATTCTAGCATCCTTAAACCGAAGCAAAAAGACCATTTCTTTTATTTCATTCATGCGTGATACAGGAGTAAACATTCCAAATGTTGGCTATGGAAAACTTAATTGGGCCTTTGCAAAGGGTGGTGCAGATCTGTTAAAGAGTACATTGGAATCGAATTTCCAGATTTCAATTGACAATTACATTGCAACTGACTTTGTCAGCATGGCAGATATCATTGATTTATTTGGCGGCGTTGATCTAGAGATTACAGATGCCGAAATTCCGGTAATCAATGGCTGCATCAATGAAATGGCCAATCTGAGAGGGATTGATGCGTCTGCTTATCAGCTTACCACAGCTGGTTATCAACATTTAAACGGGATTCAGGCAGTGGGATATATGCGTGACCGCTATGTGGGAAAAAGTGATTTCCAGAGAACTGAGAGACAGCGAATTGTGCTTCAGAAGCTTCTTGAGAAACTCAAAAACATGAGCATGATCGAGTTATTAAAGCTTAGTTCATCGACAGCTGGTTTATCAATTCAGCAGGATTTTTCAGCCGAACAGATTGCAGGACTGGCAGCCTTGGCAATCGAATGCAAAAATTATACTGTAGTGATGGATCGAATCCCATATGATGGACTGTACACGTCGAATGGAGAAAATCTGGATCCAGTGTGGGCAGAGACAATCGACCGGTTACATGCAACCATTTATTAAAGAACACATCATACACCAGAAACAAATTGCAAAAAGAGTCTGAAAAACAGCTCAAATGAAAAATAGAAATAAACCGGAGATAAATTACAAAAACTAGAAGGAACAGATGGCAACAGATGGATTTGGGGTCATCTGTTCCTTTTTAGCCTAAACTATTCGTTAAACTAGGGTTTCGCGAATAAATATTGATATACGAAATCATCGTCTCACCAACTCATAAATCACCATCAAATAGTTTGTCAATCATTTTTGCGAACGTATTTTCGCAAACTTTTGTTTGCATTTTTCTTGAACTTATGCTATACTAAACTTAAGTATACATATCGACATAGTTAGGCTTATATTTGATTCGATACGCTGCATTGCATTCTGCCGAGTAGTCTGATATGTAATCACCTGTAACTATCATCATAAAGGAGGATTTTATTTATGGCTTATGGAAAAATCACAAATAAACAGCGTGAAGTGCTTGAATACTTAAAGCAGCAGGTTTTAACGAAGGGATATCCGCCGTCGGTTCGTGAGATCTGCGATGCAGTTGGCTTAAAGTCAACCTCTTCTGTTCATGCACATCTTGAATCACTTGAGCGAAATGGTTATATCCGCAAGGACCCAACAAAGCCAAGAGCAATTGAGATCGTTGATGATGGCTTTAATCTTGTCCGTACAGAGACTGTTTATGTTCCAGAGGTAGGCAAGGTAGCTGCTGGTCAGCCAATTCTCGCTGTTGAGAATATTGACGCTTATTTCCCATTCCCGGCATATCTGATTCCAAAGGGAAAGGATGTTTTTGTATTGAATGTTCAGGGTGACAGCATGATCGATGCCGGTATTTTTGATGGCGATAAGATTATCGTTTCCAGACAGAATACCGCAGAAAATGGCGAGATTATTGTTGCGCTCGTGGATGATTCTGCTACAGTTAAGACCTTCTATAAGGAGGATGGCCATTATCGCTTACAGCCACAGAACAGCACCATGGACCCGATCATTGTTGACCACGTTGAAATTATCGGTAAGGTAATTAGTCTGTTCCGTCCAAAGATTGTCTCGTAAGCGTTTCACAAATAAAATATAGAAATAAAAGACAAAAAACACCAGATCTGTTTGGAATTGTTCCTCTCAGATTTGGTGTTTTTCCTTTATTCATTACTTCACTCTTTTTCTATTATTTTTATTTACAGAGTGGCCTCTTCTACACCAAGCTGTTCCTTGGAAAGAGATACGGCATCTCTCCAAAGACGCTCCAAGTCGTAAAACAGGCGGTCTTCCTTGTTAAAGATGTGAACAATGATATCACTAAAGTCAAGCAGCATCCAACCAGACTCTGCCTTTCCTTCAATACGGCAATGATTGCCATTTTTCATCATCTGCTCTTCTACATTATCAACGATTGCCTGCAGCTGGTTGCTGTTTTCGGCATCTGCAATAATAAAATAATCAGCCATAACAGAAATTTTGCTGATATCAAGAACGCTGATGCGGCTTCCTTTTTTATCCTCAATTGCATTGTAAATCAATGCTGCCTTTTGTTTTAATTCCATAAGTCAGTTCCTTTCTGTTTCCTTTTCAGACTCAGGGTCTTTTTCACCACACAGAGCACGATAGTAATCACAGGACTTTTTTGTCATATTGTCAATCGGAACCTTCTTTGCTTTCAGATAACGAAGTGTCTGATCCATGATCTCATATACGGTACGATCAATGTCCATAAAGGCCATCTGACGCAGCTTCGGGAGATTTGCAGCCTTGTTTCGTCGTGGCTCAATATAATCCGCAACGAACACAATCTTCTCAAGAAGGCTCATCTCTGGGCGTCCTGTGGTGTGATTTTCAATCGCATTTAAAATATCCCGATCCTTAATCTTGTAGCGGTCGGCCGCAATAAACGCGCCGAGCTTTGCATGAAGAAGAGACGGATTCTGTTCCTGTGCCTTTGTGATCGGAATATTGTTGCGCTTGCATTTGTCAAGTTTAATATCATCCGGAATGCACTTTGCACAGTCATGAAGCAGACCTGCCACTTCTGCCTTGTGAATATCTTCTCCGTAACGCATTGCGAGGCAAACAGATGTATAAGCAACCCCCATGGTATGCTCAAAACGGTCCTCGTCCATCTTCTTTTTCAGGCGTCTACGGATGTAAAGTATCTCATCATTAACCATCAAAATGATCCTCCAGTGTATTTATTTTGGAAGTACGATTTTTCTCTTCTTTTCTTCCTTTGCTGGGCGGTACAGTACGATCATCTTTCCGATTACCTGTACAACCTGTGCATGTGTACGCTCTGCTAACACATCAGCGATGGAAGAACCATCATCAAAACAGTTCTTTAATACATGAATCTTAATCAGCTCGCGTGCTTCCAGCGCTTCGTCCACTGATTTTGTGATCTCTGGTGTCAGGCTGGACTTACCAATCTGAAGGATTGCGGACTGATCCATCGCCAGGCCCTTTAAATATGCTCTCTGCTTGCTTGTCATAGCATTCTCCTTGTAATATTTTTTTCTATTTCGTCTTTAAAAATTTCTCTGCTTAATTTCTTCTGTTTTTGATTTTACTCGTGATAATAATCAAAATGCTGACCATACATCTTAACGGTATCGCCATCTTCGATGCCAAGATCCTCAAGCTCCTTTAAGATTCCAGTTTCCTTTAAGAAGCGCTGGAAGAAGGTAAAACCCTTCTCGGAATCGAGATTGGTATATCCAAGCATCTTTTCAATACGAGGTCCCTCAACGGTAAAGAGATGTTCACCTGTCTTTTCAACCGTATATGGCAGATTGCTTCCGATATCGTACTCCGGAATGAATTCCTTTTCGTATACGGTCGGCTCTGGGTTCATAGTGGACAACAGCTGCCATACGTGATATAAAAGCTCCTTTAAGCCCTGATTGGAGGCTGCGGATACCGGGAATACCTTCATGCCTTCTGGCTCGAATACGCTCTTTAAGCGCTCAATCGGGTCTTCCTCGCCTTCTTCGGTCTGGATGACATCTACCTTGTTTGCTGCGATGACAGTAGGCTTCTTTAAAAGCTCTGGATCGTAGGATGCCAATTCCTTCTGAATAGTACGAATATCCTCAACCGGATCACGTCCCTCGGTGGAAGCTGCATCAACTACGTGAATCAGTACTTTTGTACGCTGAATGTGCTTTAAAAACTGGAATCCAAGACCAATGCCTTCGGAAGCACCTTCAATCAGACCTGGAATGTCTGCTAATGCAAAACCATTTGTTCCCTCAAGGTCAACGATTCCAACATATGGATCCAGCGTCGTAAAGTGATAGTTGGCAATCTTCGGCTTTGCGTTTGTTACCATGGATAAAATGGTGGACTTTCCGACATTTGGATAACCAACAAGACCAACATCTGCGATTACCTTTAATTCAAGGCGAACCCACAGCTCCATTGCTGGCTGTCCTGGCTTTGCATACTTTGGAACCTGCATGGTTGGTGTGGCAAAATGCATATTTCCGGCACCACCTTTTCCACCCTTTAAGATTACCTCACGCATATTCTTACCGGACATATCGGCAATGATCTTTCCACTTGCCTCGTCACGGATGATGGTTCCCTCTGGAACCTTTACAATCAGATCCTGGCCATCAGCACCGTGGGAACGACGCTTCTTTCCGTCCTCACCGGACTGAGCAATATACTTGCGCACATGGCGGAAATCATTTAAGGTATTCAATCCCTTGTCTACTTCAAAAATAATGTCGCCGCCTCTTCCGCCATCACCGCCGTCTGGACCTCCGGCTGCAACAAAAAGCTCACGGCGAAAACTTACGTGTCCATCGCCGCCCTTACCAGATTTAATAAATATTCTGGCACTATCGATCATAAATATTTACCAATGCCTTTCTTCATAAAATCTTTTTATTTATCTTTTTATCTAAAAGAGACCGTTGCGAACGGCAACGGTCTCTCCTCGTTTCATACTATTAATCTTACTCAGCCTTTGGATAAACAGAAACCTGCTTCTTATCCTTGCCCTTTCTCTCGAAACGGACAACTCCATCAACCTTCGCAAATAAAGTATCGTCTCCGCCGATACCTACATTGTTACCTGGATGGATATGGGTTCCACGCTGTCTGTAAAGAATGTTTCCAGCTAAAACGAACTGTCCATCTGCTCTCTTTGCACCAAGTCTCTTGGACTCGGAATCACGGCCGTTCTTTGTAGAACCAACACCCTTCTTATGTGCAAATAACTGAAGATTCATCTTGAACATGATTTACACCTCCCTGAATCGGATTTTAATATACTTCTTACCATACTCCTCGGCGATACTGGTAAGCCCAAGTACCATCGAGTCCAACAACAGTCTGGAATCCTTCCCGACGCCCTGAGGAAACGAAACAGATAAACTGCCTGTTTTCTCATCCATCTCACCGGAGAATTCATCATCCGTAAATTGTTCAATGGAATTTACGGTATTCTGTGCAAGAACGGAAACCGCTGCACAAATGATGTCCTGCCCCTGTTCTGCATAACCAGCATGTCCCTTGATGGAAAAGCCGACATATGCTTCGGAAACATCCCGAATAATCTCTATCTGAATCATCGATTAAGCGTTGATCTTCTCAATCTTTAACTCAGTATAGGACTGTCTGTGACCATTCTTCTTGTGATAGCCGGTCTTTCTCTTGTACTTGTATACAATAACCTTCTTAGCACGGCCCTCGCCCATAACAGTTGCGCTTACAGTTGCTCCAGCAACAGTCGGGGTACCAATGATCATCTCACCATTGTTTACAGCTAAAACCTGATCAAAGTTGTAGGTCTGTCCAGCTTCTACTCCAAGCTTCTCAACGCGAATGACATCGCCTTCTGCTACCTTGTACTGCTTGCCACCAGTTGCAATAATTGCGTACATATAGCACCTCCTAGATAATTACTCGCCAAGTACGGTGTCTGCAATAATGCAGAACTTAAACCTCATTGTGCGGCACACAATTAGTACTTTATCATATCTTAAGCTGTTTGTCAAGAGGTTCTCTCAACTTTTTCCTTGTAATTTCAACAAGACCAAGCGCCGTCATATCGACAATCCTCGTATACACCGGATCCTTGCGCGCCAGCGTTGAAAGTTCCTCCATCAGTGCCTCCTCAAGCGTGTGATCGGTCATATTGATAAAATCGACCAGAATCATGCCTGAAAGATTGCGAAGGCGCAGCTGGTACATGATTTCCTTTGCCGCCTCCAAATTAATGCGATAAAAATACGAATCCTGACTCTCTTTCTTACGCTCGGCAGCAATGGCCTTTCCTGTATTGACGTCGATTGCGACAAGCGCCTCGGTCTGCTCGATTACCAGATACGCGCCAGAGGAAAGCCACACTTGCTTTTTTAATGCCTTTTCCAGACTTGAATCCAAGTTGTAGCACTTTCGCATTGGGTACGATGCATCCTGATACAGCGAATACGTCAATCCTTCGCCGCAGCCTTTTTCATCAAGCGCTGTCTTTACTTCGTTTAAAAGGCCTTCGTCATCGCATACGATGGATTCAAGCCCATTTAATGCGGTATCGCGAATGGCACTGATATAGGCAGGAAGTGGCTGCCACAGACAACTGCCACTACTGCGAAAGGCAGCCGTATCAAGTACAGTCTGCAATTGCTTGCAGCAGGATGAAATCTCGTCGAGTACAAGTGTAGAGGCAACCTCTGCCGCATTGGTGCGCACCATAACCGACAATGAAAATCCCTTCTGACAGACAACCTCTGCCAGCTGCTGTACATTTGCTAATCCCTCTGCCTCTTTCGTGATCGCCTCACGAAAGGCGCTATCGCTAATCTTTCTTGACAGCAAAATCTTCATCTTTGGCTGCTTGCCCGCCTGCTCCATCATTACAACGCAGTAGCGCCCACCGATCTGAAGTGCCGATCCCACACACGCTTCCTTTGTCTTTAACGCTTCCTTTGTCACCTGTACGACGATCTCATCGCCCTGCGTAACCATTCCCTCACGTTTACGTGAAACAAATACAGGAAGTGGATTCTTCTTTAACGAGTAATACAGCTTTTGATCACCCGCTGATAAGAATGCACTGCCAATACTGTTTACGATATGCTCCACCTTTGCCAGGTAAATTCGTCCTAAGAATGCCGGTGCGCGCTCATCTACGCTGCATTCAAGGATTCGTCCATTCTCCCAGAGTGCCGTTAGCACACGGGTCCCCTGCATGGAAAGCAACCGGCGGCTCATAGCACGCTTCCCATCTCGCGAAGCGGTACAAAATGCGGGGACTGTGGATTCTCTGGTGTGGAGACTGCCGTATTCGTATACGTTTCCAGACGACAAATCGCGATATTCCCCTGCTCCCAAGCTAGTCCTGCCTGCTCGTGATACGCCTTTAAGACAAACTCTGGCTTTAAATTGTCGGTACTTCCTGTGGATACCTGAAGGAAAATGGCTGGTCCATCCCCTGTCTCGCTCTGCTCTTTTAAGCAATAATCATAGACAAGCGGACGGATATCCATCTCGCGGGTACCCTTCTTCGTCTCCTTAATAATGACAATGGATTCCTGCTGCAAAAATTCTTCAAAGCCCTTTAAATACTGTGCCGCGGTCATACCAAACGTATCAAGCGGAGTTTTTCCCTCACGGAATGTCAGACAATAATCCGCAGCTGCCACACAGCTCATCGCATTCTTTGCATCCTCTGGAAGAACACGGTAATCCATGATTTCCATTCCAGGAACCATCGCTGCATTTAAGCGCGCTTTCATCTCCTGTGTCGAGCCACTCGAATGGACCTCAAGATCGGCATACTCGCCGCAGCTTGTAATGCCTACACCGAGCGGAGCCGCAAACGACAGAATCGGATGCGGATTAAAGCCCTGTGTATAAGCCAGATCGACATCCGCACGTCGAAGCGCTTTCTGGAAATAACGCATGATATCAAGATGTCCGATGTAGATCATCTTTCCGTATTTAGCAAACTGAATTCTGATTTTCAAAGCAGACACCTCCTCCAAAACGTTTTGCTCCGCAGCCGGAACAGGACTGGCGGCAATTCGGCGTAATCTTCTCCTGCATTGCACGCTGCCACTCCCTTTTATAAAATGCCTTTGTCACACCCGTGTCAATGAAATCCCACGGGAAGACTTCGTCTAAGCTGCGCTCTCTTGTATTATAGAAATCAATTGAAAGACCACACTTTTCAAAAGCAGCAGTCCAAATTTCATAGTGGAATGTCTCACCCCACGCATCATACAGCGCACCCATATGGTAAGCGGTCTCAATCGCATCGGCTACCTTGCGGTCACCACGCGCCAATACACCTTCAAGTACGGTTACATACGCCTCATGCCAGTTGTACTTTAGGCTCTTCTGGTTATGCTGCTCCTTCATCGTATGGTTCACAATCTTCGCACGGCCCAGATAATCCTCTGGAGAATACATTCTTGCCCACTGGAATGGGGTACATGGCTTTGGTACAAAGAAAGACGTACTCATCGTGATCTGGCACTTGCCGTTTCGTCTCTCCTTTGGAATCTCATAGTAAGCCTCTGCCATGCGCTCAGCAAGCTCCGGAATACCCTTCATATCGGCTTCTGTTTCCGTTGGAAGACCCAGCATGAAATACAGTTTTACATGACTCCAGCCGCCCTCAAAGGCTTCTCTGGCGCCCTGTAGAATCACTTCTTCCGTTAAGCCCTTATTGATAACATCACGAAGACGCTGGGTACCAGCCTCCGGTGCAAATGTTAAACTGCTCTTTTTGACATCCTGCACCTTGCTCATAACATCGAGTGAAAAGGCATCAATACGAAGTGATGGCAAAGAAATGTTAATCTTTCTTCTGTTACACTCATCAATCAGGAAATTTACCAGCTCCGGAAGCTTCGAGTAATCACTTGAACTAAGAGAGCTTAAAGAAATCTCATCGTATCCGGTATTCTGAAGCATTGTGATGGCAAGCTTCTTTAATCGCTCTACATCACGCTCACGCACTGGGCGGTATACCATACCCGCCTGACAGAAACGACATCCTCTGATGCAGCCTCGCTGAATCTCTAGTACCACACGATCCTGTACGGCACGAATATGTGGCACCAATGGACGTTCCGGATACACTGCATTCGTCATATCCAGTACAATCTCCTTGCGAACTGTCTTTGGCACATCGTCATAGATCGGTGTCATTGCATCAATGGTACTGTCTTCTTTGTACGTTACATTATATAAGGAAGGCACATAGATACCCGGAATCTTTGCCGCCTCATGCAAAAACTCTTCTCTGGAACCACCCTCTGCGCGCCACTTTTTATATAAGTCCAATAAAGCACGATACTGTGTCTCACCCTCTCCCATATAGAACAGGTCAAAGAACGGCGCAATCGGCTCTGGATTATACGTACATGGGCCACCACCAATTACAAATGGATCGGTCTTGTCGCGGTCACAGCTTCGAAGCGGGATACCACTCAAATCAAGAACCTGCAAAATATTTGTATAGCACATCTCGTACTGTAACGTAATACCCAGAAAATCGAAGCTCTTTACTGGCTCCTGAGACTCCACAGCAAACAGGGCGATCTTCTGCTCACGCATAATCTTGTCCAGATCGGTCCACGGAGAATACACGCGATCACAGTACGTATCCTCCCAGCGATTAAACATATCATACAAGATCTGAATACCCAAATGGGACATACCGATCTCATAGACATCCGGGAAGCACATACAGAAGGACACCTCTGCCTTTGACTTGTCCTTATTCGCCGCATTGACCTCATTTCCAAGATAGCGGGCCGGTTGCTCCACCTTCATTAAAAGCTCATCGGACAGAGCCGTCTTTGCACTCGGCCTGCTAAATTGCTTTGTTATCATTCAAAATTCCTCACTTTATTACTTTATTCATTTACTTACTGAAAAAGGTGATATTGAAAGGTAATATTATATACCTTTTACAGCGTACTTCTCTACAATCTTCTTTAAGATTTCAACGCACTGCTCCATTTCCTCGATGCATGCGTACTCGAAGCGACCGTGATAATTTGCTCCGCCAGTGCAGAGGTTCGGGCACGGAAGTCCCATAAAGGAAAGTCTTGCACCATCTGTGCCGCCACGAATCGGTACGCTCTTCGGATTTAATCCAAGTTCCTTCATTGCTTCCTTTGCATTCTCAATCAGATGCATATGTGGTAAGATCATCTCCTTCATATTCTGATAAGAGCCAAGACGTACGACCGTAAAGGATCCTTCTCCGTACTTGAAATTTAAATACTCGGCTGCCTTATCAATCTCGGCTAATTTCTGATCTAGCTTTTTCGCATCGTGATCACGCACAATATAATGCATGGTAGTATGCTCGGTATCACCCTCAATACCACCCAGATGATGGAAGCCCTCATAGCCATCGGTATATTCCGGATTGTCAAATACGGTCAGCATCTGCTCAAATTCCATTGCCATGCGGATAGAATTCTTCATCTTGCCCTTTGCACTGCCTGGATGAATGCCGTAGCCCTGAACCTCAACACGCAGATTTGCTGCATTGAAGTTCTCATACTCGATCTCTGCAACAGCACCGCCATCTACGGTATACGCAAAGTCAGCGCCAAAGCCTGGTACATCGAAGTATTCAACACCATTACCCACTTCCTCATCCGGTGTAAATGCGATACAGATATCGCCATGCTTTACCTCTGGATGTGCTAAGAAAAAGGCTGCCATCGTCATAATCTCAGCAACACCGGCCTTATCGTCAGCACCGAGAAGTGTTGTGCCATCGGTTGTAATAAGGCTCTTTCCCTTTAATTCTGTCAGTGCCGGGAATTCCTCTGGTCCCATAGAAAAGCCGCTCTCACCAAGCTTGATCACACCGCCATCATAGTTACGGATGATCTGCGGCTTTACATCCTTTCCGGTCAGAGAGGTTGCGGTATCCATATGGGCGATAAAGCCGATTGCTGGAATCTTCTTGCCCTCTGCCGTTGTCGCATCCTGATCGGTACCAAGATTGGACGGAATCTTTGCATATACATAGCAGTGATCGGTCAGACGAACATCGGATGCACCAAGTTTTTCTAACTCTGCTTTTAATACCTTGGCCAGCTCAAACTGCTTTTCGGTACTTGGAACCTCACTGCTCTCATCCTTAGACTGTGTATCATAAGACACATAGCGAAGCAGACGCTCCACAACTTCTGGATTTGTTGTATTGGCTGTATTTATTGTCTCAGACATTTCGATTACCTCCATAGTAGTTTATTAATTGTTTCAACTCACAGTCGGTATTTTCACGGAGACTGACATGTCGAAAATAATTCGACTGTGATCTGCCTCACGTCAGTGGGGGATACCGATTTTTCTCCGCCCGCCACTGCCGTTATATTTCTTTTAACAATTACTCATTATACCTGTTTTTTCTCAAGAGGGCAACCAGATTTCAAAAGTAACATTTTAGAAGTAACTTTTTTATGCAATTTTATACAGTTTCATCTTCTTTTTACTTGCTTTTTTCTGATTTCGCGTTATGATAGTGAGAGCTAGAACAGGATATGACAATATGACAGAATCAAAAAGGCGGCAAAAGGAAAAAACGGGTAGAGCTATAGCTACAAAGCAAAGCCGCAACCCAGCACTACAAATTAGGAAAAGGAGCAGTTATCTACTTTTATGAGCAGCAAATCACATGAAATGGATCTCTGTACGGGATCTTTATGGAAAAAAATCTTTATTTACAGCGTTCCGCTGATGTTTACGAATATCTTGCAGGTATTGTTTAACATGTCGGACGTTGCAGTTGTTGGAAAATTTGCAGGACCCATCGCGCTCGGTGCCGTTGGATCTACCAGTATTCTGGTTACCTTGTTTACCGGAATTTTACTCGGACTTGCCAGCGGTGTCAATGCACTGACTGCACTTCATATTGGTTCAAAGGATGACGAGGGATTAAAGCACACCGTACATACTGCGATCATCATCTGTCTGGCAGGTGGTATCCTGATCGCCATGTTTGGTATCATTGCCGCTCACGGAATTCTCGCATTGATGAACACAAAGGATGAGCTGATCGGGGGTGCTGTACTGTATCTGCGTATCTATCTGCTCGGCATGCCAGCACTTGGCCTGTATAACTTTGGAAATGCGGTATTAAGCGCCGCAGGCGATACAAAACGTCCATTATATTATCTCGCCTTTGCAGGAGTTATCAATATTATCCTAAATCTGTTCTTTGTTATTGTATGTCATCTTGGTGTAGCTGGTGTTGCACTTGCCAGTATCATCTCACAGTTTATCTCTGCAGCATTGATTTTACGTGCGCTGTTTACCGGAAAGGAAAAGTATTGCCTGCGTCTGTCCGATATTCGCTTTGACAGCAGAAAGGCAGTCGGAATCCTACGGATTGGCATTCCATCTGCTTTCCAGTATTCTCTGTTTGCATTTGCGAATTTGTTTGTACAGAGCAGTGTCAATTCATTTGATCATGTTCTTGTTGAAGGAAACTCCGCCGCCGCTAACGCAGATCCACTTGTCTACGATATGATGGCAGCCTTCTACACGGCCTGCTCAAGCTTTATCGCCCAAAACTTCGGTGCAAAGAAAAGAAAGCGTATTGTACAGACCTATTTTATCTGTCTGTTTTACTCCTTTATCACCAGTCTGATACTCGGTATCGGTATGTATCTGGCACGCTATCCATTCCTTTATCTGTTTACAAGCGATAAAGCAGTTGTAGAGGCTGGTATCATGCGTCTGTCTATCATGGCACTTTCTTACAGTGTGTCTGCCTTTATGGATTGTTCGATTGCCGCATCAAGAGGTCTTGGAAAGACGGCAATTCCGACCTTTGTTGTAATTATGGGTTCTTGTGTATTCCGTATCATCTGGATTTACACAATATTTGCTTATTTCCATACCATTCAGTCACTCTATATTCTGTATGTATTCTCTTGGGGAATCACGGCCCTTGCAGAAAATATCTATTTCTTCCATATATATCGTAGAACACTGACGGACGTGAAAGATTAAGCAATATTGAAATAAAAAAATAGGAAAAGGGGATTTTCTCATGAAAAGAAGATTGAAAGCTACTTCGTTAGCACTTGTGACTGGTATTGCACTCGTTACAGGTACAAGCAGTACACAACTGATCGCCATGGCAGAGGAAACCTCTGCAAAAGAGGCCGAGAATCCATCTCACGTAAGCGTACATGATCCGGCGATTATTCAGGCAGAGGATGGTTCTTATTATATCCTCGGTACCCATACAGCAAGTGCACACTCAGACGATCTGATTCATTGGAAGCAACTAAATCGTGATTATCAAAACAAAACAGATGCACCATTTTATGGCAATTTGCTCGAGACCTTTGCACGCCCGTTTGAGTGGGCTGGCTATGACGATGGTGACTGCAACGGCAAAAACTTTGCAATCTGGGCGCCGGATATCATTTGGAATCCATATTATGAATGGGAAGACGGCGACACCGGTGCCTACATGCTTTACTGCAGCAATTCTTCCACCTGGCGGCGCTCCTGCATCAGCCTTTTAGTCTCAAAATCGCTCGACGAGACTTTTACCTATAAGGACACGTTGATTTACTCTGGATTTACAACAAACGGACGCCCAGATGGCAACAGTACCCGTGATACCTCCTGGGACAATTCTTATCTGAATTTGAATGAGCTTCTTGCGCGTGGATCCGAGAATAATGGCATTGACGAAATTAGTCCAAAGTGGTTTTCCACCTCAGGGGATTGGAATAATGCCTATGCACCAAATGCAATTGATGCGAATCCATTCTTTGACGCAGATGGAACCCATCTCTATCTTTCTTATGGTTCTTGGTCTGGCGGTATCTTTTTACTGGAGCTGGATCCGACTACCGGAGAAGCACTCTATCCTGGAGTCGATGGGGAAGATGAGGTTTCCGGTAACTTTATTGACCGATATTTTGGTACCCATCTGGCTGGTGGCTATCACCAGTCTGGTGAAGGCCCATACATTTATTATGATGATGAAAGTGAGTATTATTATCTGTATGAGACCTACGGTGGTCTTACAGCAAACGGCGGATATAATATGCGTCTATTTCGCTCGCAGAATCCAACTGGACCATATCTGGACGCCAAGGGACAAAATGCAGCGGAAAATAAAATTAATAATGAAAAGTATGGAATCAAGCTGATTGGAAATTATTGCTTTGACGGTCAGCTGGGCAAGCGCGCCGCTGGACATAACTCGGTACTTCGTGATACAGACGGATCTCGTTATCTGGTATATCATCAGCGTTTTGATACCACTCCATCTTCTGAAGCACATGAAGTTCGGATCCACCAACAGTTTCTAAATGAAGATCTCTGGCCAGTAACTGCTGTCTATGAGTATAGCGGTCAGACACCATCTCACTATGAAGATGCTGATGTGATTGGTACTTACGAATTTATCAATCACGGTACACGTTCGGATTCCGCAATGATTCAACCGGATACCGTAGAGCTTCTTGCCGATGGTACTGTTTCGGGTGCTGTAACAGGTACTTGGACCAAAACGGATTCTGGCAGAGGGTATGATTACTTTACCCTAACATCGGATGAGGGAACTGTCTATAAGGGATATTTCTTCTATCAGCAAAAAGAAACTTACGTGAAAGGCAGTGTTATGACCTTTTCTGCGATTGGGGATGACAATACTTGTATCTGGGGAAGCAAAACAGATAAAACGGATAGCGAACAGTAACTTACGTGAATAAAAGCAACTTGCATAAATAAATATGAATACAGCTCTGACGAGTAAAAAATAATATAAAAAAACCTTCCACTTTTTGGGATTTTG
>CAVCXB010000064.1:0-16727 GCA_963605535.1 Wujia chipingensis | reverse complement strand
AAAATGCTCCGAATAAAATCGGAAAGAAAAAGACAAGGAGCTGCTGCCAGATCACGCCATCCGTGATTCCCCCTGCCTTGGTTGTCCCCGCAGCCTGTTTTTTCTGACTCATTTTCTTTTTTCCTCCGTTCCAAATAAGTTTTCCATTGTTCCATTGCTTTTCAACACGATTCCTCTCCAAGAGACAAAAAATGCGAACGCGAAAAGCAATAAAAATGTCTCACTGTGATTAAGGGAAGTATATCGCAACAAATCGTAAAAAACAATGGACTATTTTATCGTCACAGCAAAACAATGTAATCTATACGGATGAATTGCAAATGAGCAGCGAGCAATGAAACGCAATTGCTGTTCTTTTGGGGATAGACTTAAAAATACATTTTTAAGATCTTTTGCAAACGCTTCGCACTCACTTGCGCGGCAAGTCCGGTAAAGCAGCCCGTGATCATCGCGCTGATCATCAAAATGGGCAGATAGGCTACCACACTTATGGACTGCGTAATTACAATTGCCGCAAAAATCTGTCCAATATTGTGAGCGGCGGCGCCACACATGCTTGTCAGCACCAGAAATTGATTCTTCAACAGCATATTGATCAGACTCATGACAAGCCAGCACAAAACACCGCCGGACAAACTATAGAAAAAGGAAATCATCTGTCCGCCAAACATGCTTCCCAACAGAATTCGCACAATCAGCACAAATACGGCCTCCTTCGGGCCATATAGAACCAACACAAGAAGCGTTATGATGTTGGCGAGTCCCAGCTTAATTCCAGGAATCGGCACGATTGGACCGATCATAGACTCAACCGTAAAAATGGTAAGCGCAATTACCGAAAACATTGCAAGCACTGCCATCTTTTTGATATCCATTTTGTTTGTTTTCTCTGCTTTGCTTATCGTATCTATTTTACTTGTTTTCTTTGTTTCCATTTTTGTTTGTTCTTTCTTAATTTTATCAAATCAGGCAGGCTATCTCACCCATGGCAGTTCTATACTACATAGGCATCGTAACTGCATTGCTCCTAGTATGTCAGCACATCAAATCCATCATCCGTATCCTCGTCTGGTGCCGAGGTGATGACAAGATGATTGGGCAGACACACGATCGGAAGTGAGCCGGTTCCTTTCCACACAGTATGCATACAGATTTTATCCGGACAGCTTGCTCCACTCACATGGATACCATCTTTGTCTACGGTAATTTCATTCCAATTTTCGCCGTCCTCAATCCGAAAGGTCTCCTCATGATCGGTGGAAATCGTCTTAATCAATGTGCCATTCCGGTAAATCGCAGCATTTGCCTTCTCTGGCTTTGCGAAAAACTGATTCGCAGTCCAACCCACAGATGCCAGAAAAAGAAAACCTAGTACCGAGGCAATGACAATTGCACGCTTCTTTTCTCTCATTCTTCTTCCTCTTCTATCTGCTCATATGAGGAATCCGTCAACGTAAACAAATCGTTCAGTCCATCGGTCACAATCACTTTTTTGTCTTCAGTGACAAACACTGCCTCTGCCTGATATGCCTCTAACAGCGGCAGACTATCCTCATAACCAAGCACAAAGCATGCCGTAGAAAGACCATCGCTGAGCCATCCGTCCTCACATACAATTGTGACGGAAATCAACCCACTCTCTGCCGGATAACCAGTCTCCGGGTCTAAAATGTGGTGATAACGCACACCATCCTTAATGACATATTTCTCATAATCGCCTGATGTGGAAATGCTGCGTGTTCCCTCAATTGTGAGTGCGCCCAGATAGGATTCTCCGTCCTCGTTTCGCGGATTGGCGATGCCGACTTTCCATGGTTTTCCATCTGGCTTTTCTCCATAGGTCAGAATACTTCCCCCAACCGCTACGACAGCTGCAGACGCATTCTTGTCTTCTAAGATTTTCAATGCTTCATCGCATCCAATTCCTTTTCCAACGGCACCCAGATCAATTTGCACACCATCCTTTAAATATACGTCGCCATCATCCAGCGTAATTTTTTCCCAGCCAGTCTCTGAAAGAAGTTCTGTCACCTCAGACTTTTTGGGGATATACGGATTTGCCGTTCCCAAATTCCAAAGCTGAGACAATCTTCCAAGCGTGGGGTCAAATGCACCGTTGCTTTCTTTTGCAAACTCAAATACCTTTTCCAAATAGTTGTATGTCCACTCTGACGGTGCAACAGATTGATTCTCTGACGCATTTTCATTTAAATTCGCGATATCGCTGCCTTCAATGCGCCATGAAAGATATTTATTCTCAATATTTGAGAGCATCTCCATAATATCTTTCGCTGCCCCTTTGGCACCAAAGACACGCACACTGCAGTCCGTTCCCATCGCAGTATCCGTCAGGCTCTCACTGTCATCCTGCGTATCTGCCCATGCAATCTCCATACTCATGCAGGAACAGACCGCCGCAAATGACATTCCGATCAGGCGAAATCTTACAGCATTGATACTCATATCGAAATTTTTCATTTAAAATCATTCCTTTCGTGATAATCCAGTAACAATCGCAAAAAGACCGGCCGCACAAAGGCAGCCGGCCTTTTTGGTAACTCTACTATACCGTAAAAAAATCATTTTGTAAACGGATCGACATTACTCTGCTGCAGTTACCGTACCCGTTACGGACGGGTATCCGTTTGCCTCAAGAGTAAGCTCATAGGAATCACTTCCGTCAAATACCTTTACGTTTCCGTTTTCTCCCTCGATCTCGGCATCCATGTTAATACTTCCGTCTTCATTTACAACGATATATCCGACATGTCTTGCCTTTACCTGCTCACCATTTACATATACGGCAGTAACCTGTGTCGCATAATCAGCACCTGTCATATTTCCGTCATTCTCTGCAACAACAATCTTATTGTCCTCGATTGTTACGCTGCCTTCCGGTAAACCAGACTCTACAAAGGTATCAACCTCCTGATCTGCGTACTTCTCATCCGAGAAGATCAGATAATAATCTCCTGCCTTCTGATCCGCTGCCAGTGTTACCACATTTCCGTCAATTGTGTACTGATCCTCGGTTAAATCACCGTTGTCTGATTCAATCTTTGCTAACTTATAATCCGCATCCTCCGGCTGATTGATGGTTACATTGATTCTAGTGCCATCCTTAGAATAAGTGGTAGTCTCATCACCTGTGATGGAGTAATCCGCACCAAGCAGTTCCTTGCAATACAGATCTGTAGTGATTGTAATATCGTCCTGATCTGCCAGCATATAAGTAACCTTCGTGATGGTCTTTCCCTGAATATCTGCAAAACGCTGCCAGGAAGGTGTATTTCCATGTGGCTCAGTCATCTCCTCTGCTGCGAATGCAATCTCGTTTGCACGAAGCCACAGATTGTCCAGATGCTCCAGTCCGTAGATACTTCCGTCAGATGTCTCGATCAGACCACCCTGAATATCATCTGACTCAATCTCAAGACCGTCAAAATCGATTTGATAATTTCCCCATACGGAAACAGTTGCGAAGGATACTTCTACATTCTCAGCTTCCTTCGTTGTTCCAATCGTCTGACTCAATGTACCATCTGAATTGATGACCTTATACTCTGCCGGAACTTCTTCCGATACCTCAGTCAAAGCAGATACAAAGTCGATAAGCGGATTGCTGCACTCTGTATTCGCCTCGATTGCTGCCTTTACATCGTCATACAATGCCTTTGAAATAGCAACATTTACACCGGATACTCCAAGAATATCGGTTCCTTCGTCTTTCTGCTCAAAGTAACTTCCTGCAAAACGCTGCGACTTTGTGCTGGTAGCAGATGACACTGCGTCATAGATGCCTTCCTCACGAAATCCTGCTGCTGTCACCTTATCTTCTGCATCGTACTGACCTGCCGCACCATCTTCAAGTGCCTCCGGAAGTACTTTCTTAATCTCTCCATAGTAGAAATCTGCATATGGAACATTGATCTTTCCGAAATAATAGCTGTCCGTATCAATTGTTCCTGCACTGCTCTCCTCAGATGAGGCCTCCTCGGTGGAGCTTTCCTCTGATGTGGACGGAGTTGTCGCGTTCTTTGATACAACTCCTGCAAAGCAATTCATGCTGCCTGCTGCCATCGTGCCTGCTGCTAATACAGCCAATACCATTCTCGCTGCCATATTTTCTCCTTTCGCCCAGACGTCCATTCTTGGATCGCTGCCTATCGGTTAGTATAAACTAACGCAACTTCGCAAATCAACCCTCTAAATGAGAAAAAAAGTCATTTTGTTAAAAACGGCAAAGTGCTGTTTTTTATGCGTTTCATAGCGAACTATAATTAGGGGTTTCTAACAATTTTCTTTTGTGCTTTTTCCTTCTCCTGATTGTTTACACTTACTTTTTGTTTGTTTTTGCCAACTTGCATAAAGCAATCCATCTCTTTTTCGTCCTTTTTTCATCTTATGTCTGCTTGTTCGGTTTTTTGAGTTATGTTACACTAACTTCACTGTATATCATACATGACAAATTGAGCGTGTCATACAGGATAAATTTATATAGCAAAAATGGAGGTAATCACGTATCTATGTTATTTCTTTTCTCACTGATCATTGCTGCGATCTTTGCACTGACTGCAAAATCCACGATCAAACGTTATCCATATCCATGGTATATCGGTGCACTCGTGCTGACCCTTTTCCTCTCTCTGTTTCCGTTTTCACGGGAACTGCCTGGAACTGTCACTTTTCTTCTTGATCTGTTTCGCCGTGGCGCGCTTGCCTGTGCGCTCTGGTGTATTGTCATGTGGACAGGCGCGTTCGCAAATGGCTCGAAACCAATCAAGCGATTGATGCCGGTACGTGGCGAACTTTCCATTTTCGCCGCTATGCTGACGCTCGGTCACAACATTGGCTATGGAAGAACCTATTTTGTACGTTTCTTCACGAATGCTTCGTCACTTCCTGCCAATCAGCTTGCCGCGTGCCTCATTACTCTTGTTCTCCTTGCAATCATGATCCCGCTGACGATTCTCTCTTTTCCAAAAATTCGTAAGCGCATGAAAGCAAAAAAGTGGAAGCAGATTCAACGCTTTGCCTATCTGTTTTACGCGCTGCTCTACATCCACATTATGCTGTTATTTATTCCACTCGCCCAAAATGGCAGAGATGGCTACTATTTCTCTGTAATTGTTTACACTGCAATTTTCCTCGGATACGCAATCTGCCGAATCCGCAAATGGTATTTCTTAAAGAAGAGGCCCCGTCGCAAGCGTGAATTTACCGCTGTTTGTGCTTTATTGTTTGTTGCGATTCTAGCAATCGTCTGTGCAGCGGCAAGACCGAAGAACACCGAGGCCGCTAACGATCCGAATACAGAAGTAACGGAAACAGTTGAGATACTTGAAACAGTTGAAATGGCCGAAAGCACAAAAGCAATTGAACCAGCTGAAAATACGCTTACAGACGGTGTTTACGAAGCAAAGGCCGCAGGCTATGATGGTACTGTTAAAGTAACCGTCACCATCGAGGGTGGAAAAATCACCGACATTTCCTGCACCAGTGCCGAGAGTGACCTGTGGTATTTCGACAAGTGCAAGAATACGGTTGTTTCTGAAATTCTTGAGGCACAGGACACGGATGTCGATGCCGTTTCCGGTGCGACCTACAGCTCAAATGGAATCAAAAATGCTGTACAGAAAGCATTGATTGAAGCTGGATTAAGCGAGTAGCGAATCGTTAGGAAATAAAAAGCAGAAATAAACAACAGGGAACTATTCAATTGCAGCCAACGCCTGTGCCAAGTCTGCGATCAAATCCTTCTTATCTTCCAGCCCACAGGAAATGCGAACGAGTCCTGCCGGAACACCAGCCGCTGCAAGCTGCTCATCGTTCATCTGGCGATGGGTAGATGTTGCTGGGTTTAAGCAGCAGGTACGCGCATCCGCAACATGTGTCTCGATTGCTGCCAGCTTTAAATGCTTCATGAAAGTCTCTGCCGCAGCACGACCACCCTTTAACTCGAAGGAAACAACGCCACATCCGCCGTTTGGAAGATACTTCTTTGCAACCTCATAATACTTGTCTGTCGGCAGACCTGGATAATTGACATAAGAAACCTGCGGCTGTGCCTGCAAAAACTCTGCTACTGCCTGTCCATTCTCAACATGGCGTGGCATTCTTACATGCAAAGACTCAAGACCAAGATTTAAGATAAATGCATTCTGCGGAGACTGGATACAGCCAAGATCACGCATCAGCTGGGAAGTACACTTTGTGATAAACGCGCCGCCCATGCCAAACTTCTCGGCATAGGTAATTCCATGATACGACTCATCCGGTGTACAAAGACCCGGGAATTTGTCTGCGTGTGCCATCCAATCAAAATGACCGCCATCTACAATCGCTCCGCCGACTGCTGCACCATGTCCATCCATGTATTTTGTGGTGGAATGCGTTACAATATCAGCACCCCACTCGATCGGGCGGCAATTTACCGGAGTTGGAAACGTATTATCCACAATTAACGGAACGCCGTGTGCATGAGCCGCCTTTGCAAACTTCTCAATGTCAAGAACTGTCAATGCCGGGTTTGCGATGGTCTCACCAAATACTGCTCTGGTGTCCTCGGTGAACGCTGCATTTAACTCTTCCTCGGTGCAGTCTGGTGAAACAAAGGTCGCATGAATGCCCATCTTCGCAAGCGTTACTGAAATCAAATTAAATGTTCCACCATAGATGGATGAAGAAGCCACGATATGGCTGCCGCACTCACAAATATTAAATAATGCAAAGAAATTTGCTGCCTGACCGGATGAAGTCAGCATCGCTGCAGTACCACCCTCTAACTCAGCAATCTTTGCTGCTACAAAATCGTTTGTCGGATTTTGCAAACGGGTATAGAAATAGCCAGATGCCTCCAAATCAAATAGTTTTCCCATGTCCTCACTGGTATCATATTTAAATGTCGTAGACTGAATGATCGGAATCTGGCGCGGCTCTCCGTTTCCCGGCGTATAGCCCGCCTGCACGCACTTTGTATTTAAGGTATAATCACTCACTGTTTTTTCCTCCAATTTTTCGAATATGTTTTTTTCTGACTTCATCTATCATACCACATCCACAAATAAAATACCAGTGTGTCTAAGGTTTTTTAACAATGTTGTTCTTCCTTAGACGCACTGGTTTTGTAAGTCAAATAAGCCACTGAAGGCGGCTTATTTTCCCGCCTCCAATGGCCATTTTCCATGTGAAATACTTACATGCTTACAACCGTCTCCCACTCCATGCTCTGCATTGGTGCAAATGCATCAGAGTCCAGATATTTATAAATTGCTCGAAGCAATGCTCTTCCTTCTGGATACTGCTGCAAATCCTGAAGACCAAGCGTGGAATAAAGAAGCTTTCCATTTCCGACACGGCATTCAAACAGCTGTGCCATCGGTCTTAAAAATGCATAGCTGTCCATCTCTGTGATAATCGCATCAAAGGATTTTCCGATTCCTACTGTCTCTGGCAATACGACAGCTCTCTGGTTTGCCATTGGCCACCACTGCCAATTTGTATGGCTTTCCGTTGGAAATTCCTTAAACAATGGATGATCCTTTTGAATCAGCTGTCCCATTGCCCCTTCCTGTCTGCCAAAGGTTCCAACTGACCAGAAGTCTGTTGAGAACTGCGCACGAATCGAATTGTGGAAGGACGATTCCTCGGACTTTGGTGAATAATACACGATACCACCATTTTCAAGCACCTGCTTTGCCTGTGCATCCAATACCGTTGTCTCATAAACATACGTCGGGCATTTTGGCAGTTCCTTCTTATAAATCCAAATTGGATAGGAATTGACTGCCTCTGCGATCTGCACGGTAAGCTCACAGCGAAGCGGAGTTGGAATCGTACTAGTACTATTTCGTTCTTTCCAGTTCGTTCCATTTCCAGTTTCATTCAGTCCGTTCGGATTTAATTTGTTCAGATTTAATTCGCTTGTATTCGCCAGATCACACAGCTGAATCTCCAGTGTTCCCGCTTCGCTAAGTGTTCCCTTCGTGCATGAAACAGCGCTCATTTGGCCGCTCTTTACAGCAATCTTTGTTCCATTTTGTGTATATGCCCACAAAGTCCACTGTGGCTCTCCCTCGCAGTCTATCTTTCCATAATTGGCAAGCTGTACATTAGCGTGAAGCGTCTCGCCCTCCTCATAGGTATACTTTTCGAGGCCCACAAGCGGAAGCTGTTCACGGAAAAATGCATGAAAATGTTCTGGCTTTGCAAAGTCAAATGGCTTTGGCTCCAAATGCGAATCAAGCATTCCGACAAGAGCGGTTCCCTGTCCCGGAAAATCCTGTAGTCCCAAAAGGGAAATGCCAGATAATTCTTTTGTGCGCATTGCCGCCTCAATCTCCTCGCGGTAACACAGCCTTGACAGCTCACCTGTTGCCTCAACATACTGCTTCCACACGGACTCTAAGCCTTTCTCGCGAACCATGCGCTGAATGCGTCTGTAATTTGCCGGGTCGGAAATGCCCTTGAAATGCGCTAACTCATCAAAGTCTGGAAGCACCTCAAACTGACCAACCTCAAAACTAAATACTGGCTTTTTGTACTGCTCACGAATCTTTCTCAAGGTCTCATCAAAATTTGTCTTTGCATTCGGGTACTGGTTGTTAATGTAACCCTTAATGTTAACCTTTGCCAGCTTTCCATGTGCCTTCTCATACGCTTCAACTGCTGCCGCCTCTTCCGGCGTCTCCGGATTTCCTGCAAGTGTTCCGCGGATTCGATCATTATAGAAGCTCTGCGATGCGTAGAAATCGCTTTCCTCATCGCAGCCTTCATTTCCATAATGTGCATTTGACGCATTCGCATAAAGTCTTGTCGGATCCTGTTTTCTCGCTGCCTGTATCATCTGATGCATTCTGCTCGTGCCAAGCGCACCGCAGTGCAGTTCATTTCCAAATGTCAGCATGACAAAAGATGGATGATTGGCAAGCGTTTTGATGATCTGACGCAGTTCCTTTTGATAATATTCATAGCTTTCATCCGCTTCCAATGCATGCTTGGGATCCCAGTGTGAAAGCTCTGGCTGCATGAAAATGCCCATCTCATCCGCAGCGATAAATGCAGCTTCCGGCGGACAATGCGAATGAAAACGCACCATATTGATGCCATAATCCTTGTAGGTCTGCAAAATTGCTTTCCATGCGTCCACTTCCATCGGAATGTATCCAGTCTCCGGAAATTCGGCACAGTTTGCTTCACTGCGAAGAAAAATACGTCTGCTATTTAATGCCAAATGACCTTGTCCGTCATCGCCAAAGGTACGGATGCCGAAACGAACCGTTTTCTCATCTAAGATGGTACCTCTATATGTATTTATCGGGGCAGCATCTTTTTCTTCGTTGTCTTCAACCGCCGCAAACTCTTCCATTGTAAGCACTCTTATTGTGACCTTCAAATCATACAAATATGACTCATACTCGTCCCATTTTTGTATATTTTCCGAAATCTTCGGATGAATGGATAATGCATCCTTTCCATAGAAACATCCTAACTCCATATAATATGGCTCTTCTAATGCCAAACTTTCTACCAAAATAGAAAGAGGATACACATTTTCAGTAACCGTATCCGGCTTTTTCGCGTCAATTTCCAGTTCTATGCGCAATTCATCTTCATTCTTTGGATATACACGCACCTGTGATAAAAAAGTCGGATTTTCTTCGCGAAGGCGAATGTATCCAAGCAATCCGTTCCAGTTTGTCTGTGTTTCGTCTGTCGCCGCCGATGAATATACGATCGCATCATGCGGCAGTCCCGGATAGCTGTTATCCGACTCTACGCGAAGCTGATGTGTGCCATCATGCCCAGTCAGTTCAAACACATGCGGCGTGCTGATGGTCTGCTCCTCGTATGCAGAAATTTCTTCACCATCGAGAGAAACGCGCACACATCTGGCGCGCTCAATCTCAAAAAAGGTACGGCACTGCGCCGCTGGCGAAATGGTGATTTTCCTCTCAAAGTATGCAGGCCCCTCATAAGTATGCTTTCTTGTGAAACGTGTTGCAATCACATCTGCATCAAAGTTCTGTGCGGTGCCTTCGTCTGGATGGCAGGAGTTATCCAGACGATCGGCGTGACCAACACCAAACTCATCGAGCGTTCCGGGCAAGTGCACCACTTTCTTAAAAGGTGCTTCTTCTTTCTCCCCCGGCACGATAAGCTGCCAGGGCTGTGTTGTCAAATCAATTATTTTCATCGCGTTCCTCGCTTTTTGTTTTTCGTTTTCTTAACTTTTCATAGCTTAGTTTTCTTCCAGCGATTTCTGGTACAGCGTTGCCATCATATGAGACGGCTCAATCGTAAGCGCATCCTTCAAAAACTCTGCCGCCTTTTCATAATTCTGTAAACCAATATTTCCAAGTGCCATCAAATAACAGCAATGCGCACGGTTCTTCTTTGTGTAGTCCTCATCGAAGATCAGAAAATCTGGCAAGGAAACCGCAAAATATTCGATCTTTCCCTCGTCATTTAAGTGCTGCTCACCATAATCAATCAGTCGATAGAAACGGGATTTTGCCTCTCTTGTCTTTCCTAATTTTTCAAATGCAAGACCCTGATAGAGAATCATATCGGCTGGCTGATCATTGTAGTACATGGCACCTGCCGGTTCATCGGTTCCCACGGTTGCAGTCTCAAAGCGCTTTCTTGCCTCATCACTCTTTCCCTGTGCTTCCAGCGCCAGACCCAGATGATAATACAAATGATTGTCCTTTGTTCCTTCGAGTTTGCCTTCTCCAAGATTTTCCGGATAGACAAGTGCACGTCTGAGAAGTTCCTCTGCCTTTTCATATGCTGCCTTCTCATCCTCTGCGTTCGCCTGATTTTCTTTGCCTTCTGCCTGACTCTCTTTGCCTTTCTTCAGGCACTTCTTTGCCATCTCAAGCAGCGCAATCGTGTACTGTGTCGTAACTTTTCCTTCGCCGCCCTCCCACGGATGGAAACGGCGTCCCATAATACAGCTGTAGGCACGCTCATACTCGCCGCACATGTTCATAAGGGTAATGTACTCGATATACAAATCGTCGCGGCTTTCGGCAAGAGACGGATCCTTATCATAATTGGCCAGACGCGCCTCAAAGCTATAATCGAGTTTTTTGTACAGCTGATCCAACTCAAGGAAAATGCGGGCATCCTCGCGGTTTAAGTCAAACGCACGCTCCAACTCACGCTTGGCTGCCTGCGCATCGCCCATTTTATTGTAATAAGCCAGTGCAAGGTTACGATGAACGATCGGGAAGGTGTCATCTGCTGCCTCGGACTGCTCCCACAATGCAACAGATTTCTTCCACTGAAGCTTGTCATAGAACAAATTGCCAAGATAGTATGGTGCCTTCTTTGTGCATCCGTTTCCAATTGCAAATGTCAGCACAGCAATATCGTCTAATTTGTTCGGGAAACAGTAATCTGGTGCACACGCCTCTGCCTTGTCTAAGCATTTCTTTGCCTCTTCTGTCTTGCCCAGTTTCTTCTCATAAAAGGCTGCATAATAGTACAGCATCGGATACTGCTTTGTGCACTGCTCCAGTACGGAAATTGCATCCTTATATGCCCCCCACTGTGCGTAGTCTCTTGCCGTCATCAGATAATTTTCCTGAAAATCACGCATGAGTGCATTCCACTGTACAAGCATCTGCGCTTTCTTCTCTAAGTCAGACTCTGCCTTAATTGCCTCAATGCCGGATACAAAATCAAATGGATCAAGCTCTAAATTGTCCTCTAGCATGCGTGCTGCCGCCTTTGCTTTTCCGAGTTTTGCAAGAAGCCATGCCTTTAAGCCTCTCGCCTTGATGTTATGTGAATTCTTTACAAGGGACTTTTCTACATGCTCAAGCGCGGTCTCAAACTGCCCCTTCTTTGCGGCAATCGCTGCCAGATAGTAGAAAGACATTTCCTGCTGCTCATTGCTCCATGCAGCCTTATAGAACGCATCATATGCCTCATCGTCTCTTCCCTGATAACACAAATCCAGTCCCAGCAGATAATAGGCTTCGCTGTTGTACGGATTTGGATTCTTCCAGGTCAGGCGCTTGATCGCGGTTCTGAAGTACGGCTCTGCCTCCTCAAACAATCCACGTCTCATCAGTAACATACCATATACGTTGTTGATGCGGATGTCACCCGGGTCACGCTTTAATCCCTCTAAATAATATGGGTCTGGGCGCCAAGTTGCATGACGATATTGCTCGATATGCTGTCCGGTCAGATACAGCTCCTCGTTTGTCATAATCTTTGACGGCTCCTCGGCTGCCTTTGCTGGCTCTGGAAGCGTTGGAATCTCCTCTGCCTCTGGCTGGTAAGCGATCAAGCTTCGACCCTGTGCAAACACTTCGATTTTCAGTTCTTCCTCTTTTACCTCTTCCGCTTTCAACTCTTCCTTCAGTTCTTCGTTCAGTTCCTCGTTCAATCTTTCCCCGTTTGTATGTTCTGGCAGTGTCACCGTCTTTTCAAAAATCTGAACCGGAGAAATGTCGGCGCGCTCATCAAGAACGACAGCACCCTTGTGGGTTAACACGACTCTTGCATTTTCATACGCAGATGTTGCGTAGACAATCACCTTTGCCACATCACTTCCATCTGCGGCCTTTGTAAGTGACAGATGAACAGCTGCCTCTTTTGATGCATTTTTTACCTGTCCCACTTCCTTGTATGGCATAAAATACTGCGTAAAGGTCTTCTCCTCAAATGGCTTTAACCATGTAAAATCTGGCTGGTTGTCGGTAAACATACCCGTCATCAGCTCGACATATGGGCCATCCTCGTCTGTTAAGTTGCGATCCCATGCCTTTCCGAAATCGCCGCAGCCCCATGTCCACTGCTTCTTTCCCGGAGAAACGTGATGATCTGCCACATGCAAGATCCCCGCGCTCTTGCCGTAATCATAACCGCCGACAAAGTCATACTTTGACTTTTCTGCCATGTAAGAGGTCGGCACTGGAATATTCTTATAACGAGAGATATCGACACCCTCGCTGTAATCCTTCTTATAGTAAACACCTGTCGCGATCGGGAAACGAGAAACATCTCTCTTTCCATGATCCATAACGGCGTGAACATCCGGCGGGAAAATGGACTGCGTGTTGTCATTGACCGGAACGGCCGGATTTGCCCACCAGAGGAACGTCTGCGGCAGAGGAGTACGGTTGTAGAGCTGTCCTTTAATCTCGATGTATGCCTTTCCCGGATATACAGTAAAGCGCATCAGTCCTTTTGTTCCATACATCTGGTCGACATCATGGCACAAAACAGATGCGCTGCCATCCTCATTTTCCTGAATCTCATAATCAACTGGAAGGAAGGTGGTCGGGCGGTGGTGCTGCGGCCAGTTAAATTCGATACCACCGGAAATCCACGGACCAGTCAGACCGACAAGCGCCGGTTTGATGACATGATTGTAATAGACAAAATCGTAGCCGTTTGTCTTGTCGTAGGCACGCTGGATTCTTCCGCCAAGCTCTGGAAGAACCATGACTTTCATATATTCGTTTTCCAGCCAAACGGCGGTGTACTCTTTGTCTTTCTTTTCGTCGCTGATTTTTTCGATTGTCGGATACGGATATACCTTTCCGCTGCTGCCCTGGTATACACGCTTCTCTAAGAAGATCGGATTTTTCTCTGCCTCTCCAATCTCATATGTAGGAATCATGATTTTCTCTGCCCATACACTTGCTTTCTGCATTGTTCTCCTCCTGTTTTCTTGCTTTTCTTACTTTTCTGCTTTTGGCTTTTTATTTTCTATTTTTTGTTTTCTGTCTTTGCTTTGCGGTTTGCAAAGCTCTGACTTTCATTTTCTGCTCTTACTATACTACAGGAATACTTGAAATACATTATCTTTCGTTGCGATTGTATTTTAAAATATTGCGGTTCTTGTATTTCCCAGCATTCTACGTTAAAATAAGCATAATGAAAGCTTGTGAAACAAGGAGGCCCCATGAAAACGCACGAACCATTTATTCTGCCCGACTCGAACTATTATGTCTATTCTCCAAGCCTGTCTGGCCGAAGTATGTTCTTTTATCCGCTTACCTGCGGTCATTTTTTCTATGCGCCTGAGTATCATTTGCACCGCGCCTCTTTCGACAGCTTTCTTTTATTGTATGTTAAATCCGGAAGCATGTACATACAGACACAAAATGACACGTTTCATGCCCATGAGGATGATTTTGTGCTTTTGGACTGTTATCAGCCGCACAGCTATGGTACTAATACTGGCAGCGAATGCATCTGGTGCCATTTTGACGGCCCGCTCGCCAGAAATTTTTATGATACGATCCTTTCCCACCTTGGCACTGTATTTTCTATAGGAAACTCTGCGCCAACAGTAAGCAAGCTGACCTTGATTCTCGAAAGCTTTCAACGCTCGGCAATCAAAGAGGCACTTCTCTCAAAATATATTAATGATATTTTAACAGGCTTTCTACTGTACAGCCCTGCCGACAATAATAATGACCGCACCGATACGATTGAATCGGTCATCTCCTATATCAACGAGCATTTTAAAGAAGATCTGTCCGATGCCAATCTTGCTGACCTCGCCGGACTGAGTCACTACCATTTTATCCGCGTATTCAAGCGTGAAACCGGGTTTACACCACACGAATATGTGATCAACACGCGCCTTGGAAATGCACGCTATCTGCTGCGAAATACACAGATGTCAGTCAAAGATATTTGCTTTTCCTGCGGCTTTTCGAGTGAAAGCTCTTTTTGTATTACTTTCAAAAAAAGAGCCGGCATGACGCCGGCTATGTACCGCCTAAATGGCAGCCAAGTAACATAAAAAAATTGCTATGGCTTACGGGACAACGATTCCTTCCATATCGCGTGTTTCGTTGACTTTCCTTATCATCTCTGCTACGATTGGAAAAAGTACAGTGATCTTTTCCACTGCCAATAAACGTTTCTTCGGAGGTCTGCTTATGTTTTCCCCTAAGCTGCGGGCGCTTGCCCGCAAATGCTATCTGCCCAATATTGGGCAAAATCTTCTGGTTCTCCTCAAATGGACCGGCTTTTCCCTTCTGTCCGGCCTTCTGATCGGAGGAATCTCAACACTTTTTGCCAAATGTCTTGGCAAGGCGATTGAATTTCGCTCTGCCTACAGCTGGCTCTTATTCTTACTGCCGCTCGCTGGTCTTGCAATCACGGCGCTCTACCGCTTCTGTGGACAGGCTAATGACCGCGGCACAAACTTTGTTATCGCATCCATTCATGCAAATGAGGAGACGCCTGCCCGTGTTGCACCGCTGATTTTTCTCTCAACGATTCTGACGCAGCTATGCGGCGGTTCTGCCGGACGTGAGGGCGCTGCGCTTCAGATCGGAGGCAGTCTTGGAAACCTCCTTGGAAAGATCGTTCATCTGGACGATGAGGATCGCCATGTGTTAATCATGTGCGGCATGAGCGCCGCCTTTGCAGCATTGTTTGGCACGCCGATGGCCGCAGCTGTCTTTTCACTTGAAATGGTCAGCGTTGGCGTTATGTATTATGCCGCACTCGTTCCATGTGTGCTGTCGGCACTGATCGCAAGTCACTTGGCTTCTATGCTGGGGGTTCATGCTGAACAGTTTTCAATTATTAGCATCCCCGGCTTTTCCATTCAAGGTGCAATCGAAACGGTGCTCCTTGGAATCTTATGCGCAGCGGTCAGCATTCTTCTTTGCATGATTCTGCATAAGGTTGGCGGTCTCTTAAAGACCTATGTGAAAAATCCCTACCTGCGTGCCATTGTCTCTGCGGTAATCGTCATCATATTTGCACTGATTCTCCCAGATGGACGAAGCTACCTCGGTGCCGGAAGCAATCTGATTGAGCAGGCCATTCAGGAAGAGACCATTTTTCCTGCTGCCTTCTTACTTAAGATGCTGTTTACTGCGGTCACGCTCGGCGGTGGTTTCAAGGGCGGTGAGATTGTGCCATCCTTCTGCGTGGGTGCTTCCTTTGGATGCTTTTTCGGTCAGCTGTTTGGCTTTGCGCCATCTCTTTGCGCAGCGATGGGTATGGTGGCCGTCTTCTGCGGTGTCACCAACTGCCCAATCACTTCGATTCTGATTGCATTCGAGCTGTTTGGCTTTGATTCTGCTCACTATATGATCTTAGTCATCGCCGTCAGCTATGCAATGTCTGGCTATTATGGTCTGTATGCTGACCAAACCATTGTTTACTCCAAATATCGAACCCGTTTTATCAATCGAAAGACCAATCACTAACGAATTTTGATTGGATCTTAAATGAACCATGAAAGAATCGTATTGAATTGTGTCTCATCATTTTAAAGAGCATTTCAAGGCAAAAACCGCTGAAACCCGCATAAATGCTAGGTTTTTGGCGGTTTTTCTATGTTTGCAAATTGTATGAAATGGGGCAAAAAACATGCCTTTAAAAAAAATTGAATTTTTTTTTAAAAAGTGCTTGACTTTTCTCTTGTCTTGTTGTAGAATAACTATCGTCGACAGCGAGTAAGAAACAAAAGCGAAACGAAATATTCAATGTTGATGAGATGCCCAGATAGCTCAGTTGGTAGAGCAGAGGACTGAAAATCCTCGTGTCGTTGGTTCGATTCCGACTTTGGGCACTGTGCGGGTGTAGTTCAATGGTAGAACACTAGCCTTCCAAGCTAGATACGTGGGTTCGATTCCCATCACCCGCTTTACAGAAGCAATTCTGTATAACATATGCGCGAGTGGCTCAGTGGTGGAGTATCGCCTTGCCAAGGCGAGGGTCGCGGGTTCGAA
>CAVCXB010000063.1:0-16924 GCA_963605535.1 Wujia chipingensis | reverse complement strand
CATTCATCCCCGCCCGACTACGTCGGACGAGGTTTTCTGCGGAAAAAAGGATAAAGATCATCTGCCAGTGAAATCTGATCCTCCTGACTCAGATCGGTGTCAAAGTCATAAAGCCAGTAGAAAAAAATATGCGATCCGTCCTCTAGTGAGGCGCGTGTGTCGATGGCAGCGTGAACGTCTGGAACAATCAGAACAAAAGTAGTAGAGATATTTGCCATCGCATTGCTGTCTGGGACAAACTCTTTAATCTGCTTCTTGATTGAGTAGGTTTTACCATGCTCAAAGGAAATCGTGCTCTGCTTATAGGAACAATCTCTTGTCACAAAAAGAAGAGCTTCGTCCCCGTTTAATGTTTCATCGGTTCCCATCATTTTATTGTAATCGCCCAAAGAAACAAAATAAAACATTCTTCCTGCATAGCTGCCAGCAGACTTGTAATCGTTGTCAAGCGGCGTATCACAGACAAAATCATCATCGAGCAGATAACCATAGAAGGAGGCACGGCGATAGTCTGTGACATTAGACAGCGTGCAGCCGTATTGATCGGTTGCAGAGGCAAGGGATTCGCGGATGATTGCTGTATGATCAACAGACAGTTCATCGAACGAATTATAACCGAAAGATAGATTAAACTGACGCGGGCAGCGGGTGGATACGACATCATCGACACCAAAATATAAGCTGAAGGTGGTGGACAGCATGACAAGTACCATGGTAGCAAGGACACAAATCGAAGTCAGTCCGGCACCGTTTCGCTTCATACGGTATGCCATTGAGGAAACCGATACAAAGTGGTTTGCCTTATAATAATAACGCTTATTTTTCTGAAGCAGACGGCAGAACAAAACAGATCCTGCAATCATGAGAAGGTATGTGCCGAGAATGACAAGCAAAACGGCTACAAAGAACATACCGAGCGCGGACACCGGATCCTCGATGGTGATCGCCAGATAATAAGCTACAACCAGACTCACAAGACCGAGCAGCCCTAAGAAAATATTTCCTTTTGGTGGTTTTTCACCAACGTTTTCACTGCGCACCAGAGAGATCGCATTTGCAAAGTGAATCTGACGAAATGCATTAAAAAACAGTGAAGTGAAAATAAAGCCAAATGTTGCGATTGTAAAGAAAATAGAATCAGGTGAAATCTGTAAGGTGTAGGCGGTCTGTGAGTGCATCAGACGTGCCAGAGCAAGCTCTGCCAACTTTGAAAATAAAAATCCAAGTCCGATTCCGGCAACCAGAGAGATCACAACAGTCAAAAGTGTTTCCCAAAACAGGATGCGCGCGATGTTTCGCTTTCCCATGCCGAGAATGTGATACAGACCAAATTCTTTTTTGCGTCTGCGAATCAAAAATGAGTTCGTATAAAATAAGAAGATGCAGGCGAAGAAGCCGACAACGATGCTTCCAAAGTTTAGCATGTTCTGCATGGTTTTACCGCCGTACATTGCTTCTACCGAAGTACTAAATTGCAGGTAGGAGATGATATAAAACATCATCACCATTCCGATGCTGGTTAAAATAAAGGGAAAATACATGCGGCGATTCTTGCGGATGCCATCGAAGGCAAGCTTCGGATAAAATCCGGTTTTCATCGACGATCACCTCCTGTTGCAAGCAAAGTCAATGTATCGGAAATCTTCTGATACAGCTGTTCATCGGTGTCATTTCCGCGGTAAATCTGGTGGAATACCTCACCATCTCGGATCAATAGAACGCGTCCTGCCGTGCTGGCAGCCTTTACCGAATGTGTTACCATTACGATCGTCTGTCCCATGCGGTTAATTTCCGTAAACAGACCAAGCAGCTCATCCGATGCCTTTGAATCGAGTGCACCCGTTGGTTCATCGGCTAAAATTAACTTCGGGTTTGTGATCAGTGCACGAGCGGCAGCGGCACGCTGCTTTTGTCCACCAGAAACCTCATATGGATATTTCTTTAAAAGAGAACTGATGCCAAGACGCTCGGCGATTGGCATCAGGCGCTCATGCATTTCCTTGTAAGGAGTTCCAGCGAGCACGAGTGGCAGATAGATGTTGTCCTCCAGTGTGAAGGTGTCCAATAAATTAAAATCCTGAAAGACAAAGCCTAAGTTATCGCGGCGAAATGCCGAGATCTGAGACTCCTTCAACTTGGAAAGATTCTTTCCATCCAGAATGACATTTCCCTCGGTCGCCTTGTCAAGTGCTGCGAGAATATTTAACAGTGTTGTTTTACCGGAACCGGATTCGCCCATGATGGCGACGTACTCGCCCTGCTCCACACTAAAATTTACATTCTTTAGGGCTTCTACTTTATTGCCGCCGAAGCGGGTGGAATATACTTTTTTCAGTCCATTTACTTCAAGTATTGTCATTGTATCAAGTAACCTCCTGCGTTTTTACTTTCTTGTGTGTGTTTGTTTTTGTGTTTTTGCATGCAATACTTTTTGTTTGCGTGGTGCTTTGCATGCACTACTTTTTACATGAATTGCTTTTTGCATGCATTGCACTTTGTTTCCTTCTTACAGGGCATAGTATAACAAAACAGGAAATGCATTGCCATCGAAGTGGCTTACATTTCCTGTTCCAAAACTTACAATAGTGTAAGAAATAAAAATATGGTAACTATTATTTTGTTTTATTCTGCCTTGAGAGGATACTGGTCCAGATAAAGGTAGACACAGGTGCCATCTCCGATCTCGGAGGTAATCGAGAGACCGATACCGAGATTTCGACAGATTTGTTTGCACAGGTAGAGTCCGAGTCCACTCGCTTTTTTATCGGTGCGTCCATTGCAGCCAGTGTAACCCTTTTCAAAGATTCGCGGAAGATCTTGCGGCGCAATACCGATGCCGGTGTCGCGAATGCACAGCACCTTCGCCTGTGAAAAGAAAATCGAAATTGTTCCAGTTCGCGTATATTTGAGGGCATTCGAGAGAAGCTGCTCAACGACAAAGCAAAACCATTTGTCATCGGTAATCATGCGAACCGTGCCAGTTGTTTCATTTGGCGGTGTGTAATCCAAGCGAAGCTTACGGTCAATAAATTCAGAAGAAAAGCGGCGGATGGACTGGCGAAGCAGTGGGTCAAGCTCATGCATTTTAAAGACATAATCACTCGAGTCGGAATCCAAACGAAGAAACGCTAGCACCATCTCCACATACTGCTCAATGCGCGACAAGTCGCAGGAAAGCTTGCGCGCGAGCGGTGAATCCTCATTTTGGAGTGTCAGGCGCATGGAGGAAATCGGCGTTTTAATCTGGTGAACCCACACGGTGTAATAATCAATCATATCTGTAAAGCGCGTAGATTGTGTCGTCTTTAGATCCGAGATCTGCTCGGCAAGACCAGACAGCAAAAGCTGATAATCTGTGTTTTCAATCGAATTGGCCTGCGGAAGTGCGCGAATCATATCAACCGAAAGATCAGTCAGATTGGAAAGCTCTGTAAGTTTTGTATGAAGTTTTTTTGTTTTGGCGAAATCTAAGATGAAAAATAGAATACCAAAGCAGACACACAGAAGTGCCGGATAAAATACCGCCTCTAGGGGAAATTGGTAAAAGAAAAAAGTGATGGCAAAAATAATAGAAAACAGCGAAAATAGTAAAATGTATTTTAGCTGCTGTTTTAAATAAGAAAAAAGTAGTGACATCGTAAATCCTTTCAGAATGTAAGCAATTGGCAAGCAAATGAAATTTTTCAATGCGTTAATTCTTAATGCGTTAATTTTCAATTAGCTTTCAATCAGATATCCGACACCAAATTTTGTTGTAATAAAATGAGTCAGTCCAGCACCATCGAGTTTTTTGCGAAGGCGATTGATATTAACTGTCAGTGTATTTTCATCCACAAACTGATCGGTTTCCCAGAGGCGTTCCATCAGTTTTTCACGGCTGATTACCTTTCCTTTTTGCTCCATCAGGCAGGACAAAATGCGATATTCATTTTTGGTTAACGGGATATCTTCGCCATTAAAGCTTAGCGTGTGGTCATTTAAATTTAACAGAGCACCGCGATGTGCAAGCACATTGGAGGTCGGCGCAAAATCATAGCTTCTGCGAAGAAGTGCCTGAATTTTTGCAAGCAGTACATTTAAATCAAATGGCTTTGCGACAAAATCATCTGCACCAAGATTCATTGCCATGATGATGTTCATGTTATCGGAGGCCGAAGAAATAAAGATGATTGGCACACGTGAAAATTTGCGGATTTCGCTGCACCAGTGATAGCCGTTAAAAAACGGAAGTGTGATATCGAGCAAAATGATATGCGGGGAAAATGCGGTCACTTCCCCGGTGATATCCCGAAAGTTTTCGGCGATGCGAACGTCAAAATTCCACATGGATGCCTGAGTTTGAATTGCCTGTGCGATGCCGGGATCGTCCTCGACAATTAATAGCTTGTATACCGGATTTTCCATTGCGTTTGTTTGTCCTTTCTTCGTTTTATTTTCGTTTTCATTTGTTGTTGTTCACGGGGGGAGTTTTACGAAGATTATGAACCGTGAATAGTAGTCTTATTCTAACATCCGCACTGTGCTTTGGCAAGACACCTTGCCAGAACCTTAAAAATTTGATATGATGACACCATGAGTAAAGGGTGAAAGAGCGACAAATGTTGTCAAAAAATTGTATTGTTCAAAAGAAAAAGAGGCATTGAATGCTGGAAAAAACAATGAGAAGCGAAGATGAGATGATGCATCTGATTTTACAGACGGCCAAAGAGGATGAACGAGTGCGTGCCGTTTATCTAAATGGCTCACGAACAAACCCGAATGCACCACATGACAAATTTCAGGATTACGATGTAGTTTATGTTGTGACAGACACGAAACCTTACCGTGAAAATCCAGATTGGATCAATCATTTTGGAACGGTTCTTTATATGCAGATGCCGGAGGCAAATGATGAGCTTCTTGGAAGAGAATGCAATCTGGAGGAGACGTTTGGTTGGCTGGCAATCTTTACAGACGGAAATCGCGTTGATATTCATGTAAGCTCTGTTGAATATGCGGATGCAGATATCCGATCCGATCGTTTGTGCCGTATTTTATTGGATAAGGATGGGCGATATGGGGATATTCCGGAGGAGTCGGATGCGGATCATTATGTGAAAAAGCCAACCGTGAATGAGTATCATTGTGAATGCAATGAGTTTTATTGGTGTTTAAATAACATTGCGAAGGGACTGGCCCGCAGAGAGCTGACCTATGCGATGGATATGCTCTATGATGTGGTGCGCCCGTGCCTTAGCGTTATGCTTGGCTGGAAAATTGGCGCAGAAAATGATTGGTCCGTTAGTGTGGGAAAATCGGGAAAATATATGAATCGCTATTTGACACCTGAAGTTTGGAATCGCTATCTTGCGACAGTACCATCCTGTGTGCATGAGGCAATAAAGTGTGCGACAAAGACAATGGTTGCATTATTTGAGGAGACGGCAAAGGAGGTTGCCGGATATTTGGGGACAACGTATAACCAAACAGAAGCAGATGCCGCAAAGGAATATTTCAAGTGGGCATTGGCTTTATAAAAGAAGGAGAAAAAAGGAATATGGCAAAGAAAGCATCTGAGTCCTTTGTGACTTATAAAAATGAAAATGGACCAGTGATTACAACAGTTGAACGCAATGTAATTACAGAAGGTAATTTATATTTTAAAGATATTGATGGAAGCGGAAGTGTGAGCGTGGTAAACGACTGGCGAAAGACACCGCATGAGCGCGCAGCAGCCTATGTAAAAACACTCACAACAGAAGAAAAGATGGCACAATTATTTATTTCAGACTGGAGAATGGGAAAATATCCGCCGTCTGGTCCGATGGCAGTGCCGGGCTATAAGCCAGAGCTGGACGAGTCTGGCACAATGGATGAAGCTGTATTTTGTGGAAAAACAATCTTTGGTGAGCAGAATCTTCCAGGAACAACAACACTGATTAAAGATTGGTTTTCACGTCATCTGATTCTTCGTGCGAATCCATCGGCAGAGGATCTTGCAGACTGGCAGAATCAGTTACAGGCTACAGCAGAAGAGTGTGAGCATTTTGTCCCAGTTCAGCTCGTATCCAACTCCAGAAATGAAAATGGCGAGCTGGTGTATGGTATGAACGATGCCGCAGGTGTATTTGCTACATGGCCGGGTACACTTGGAATCGCAGCAGCCGTGTTGGGTGAGCGTACGGATCCGTTTGCGCTGGTTGATCGCTTTGCAGACTGTGTTCGCCGCGAGTGGGATGCTGTAGGTATGAAAAAAGGTTATATGTATATGGCAGACTGTGTGACCGCTCCTCGTTGGCAGCGCACCTACGGTACATTTGGCGAGCATCCAGATTTAATTACAAAGATCTTTGAACATCTGATTCCTGGCATTCAGGGAAGTGAGGATGGCGTCACATCGGATGGCGTGGCAATGACTGCAAAGCATTTTCCAGGAGGCGGAGCCAGAGAAAATGGGTTCGACCCACATTATGCAGCAGGTCAGTGGAATGTATACGCAACGCAGGATAGTTTGCGCACGTATCATCTGCCATCATTTCGTCCGGCAGTAAAATATCATGCTTCTTCCATTATGCCATATTATTCCAAGCCATCAGCAGATAAGAGTGCACCACAGAAGAGCTTAAACGGAACAGAAATTCCATTCCATCCGTTTGGTTTTGCATACAACAAAGCATTTATTCAGGGCGTTTTGCGAGATGAGATGGGCTTTAAGGGATATATCAATTCCGATACCGGTATTCTCCATAACATGTGCTGGGGCGTAGAAAAACTGGACGTTCCGGAGCGAATCGGCTTTGCTGTTACGCAGTCTGGTGTCGATCTGATTTCAGGTCTATTTGACCAGAAGGAAGCAAAAGAGTCCTACGAGCGCGGCAAAAATGGTTACTATGATACCTATAAGGTACCAGAGGGCTTTCAGAAAAAGGATCTTGTGCTGACGGATGAGGCACTTGACCGCGCAGTAACGAGAACATTAATTGAATTGTTTGCGCTTGGTATGTTTGAAAATCCATATCGCGATTGCAAGGCAGCAAAAGAGGCTGTTGCGAATGCCGCAGATTGGAGTGAAGCAGCTGCGGTACACAGAAAATCAGTTGTACTCTTGAAAAATAAAAATGCGCTTCCAGTAGTGCCATCAACATCAAATGAGACACAAAAAATTTATGCGGAGGCTTTTCATAAAAAAGAACAGGATGGACAAAACGCTACGAAGCAGCTTCGCGAACTGCTTACAAAGCGCGGCTACACATTGACCGAAAATCCGGATCAAGCCGATGCAGCAATCTTTTTCGTATCGCCATCTTCTGGTGAGTATTTCTCCGCAACAAAGGGCTATCTGGAGTTAGACATCTGTGAGGACAAAACGGTTCATGATGTTGATGACGATGGAAAGCCAATGGAGAGTACGCACAAAGAAACTACTCTTTCTGGTTTAAAGCGTCTTGTCCAGATCGCAACTCAGATACGGGAAAAGGGTAAAAAAGTCATCACGCATGTAAATGTCACGCTTGCGTGGGAGATTGGAAACATCGAAAAGTGTGCAGATGCACTGACAGTTGGCTTTGATACAAGCGTTGATGCGGCTCTTGACATTATTGAAGGAAAGTTTGCACCGTCAGGAAAGCTGCCACTGACACTTCCAAAGGATGACAGTGTCCTTGCCGTGGACAAAAATGGCATTTGCATCAGTCCAAATGATATTCCAGGTTATGCGAAGGATGCGTATATGCCAGATGACATGAAAGATGAAAATGGAAAAGCATACGCATACCGTGATGAAGAAGGCGCTTATTATGAGTTTGGCTTTGGACTCACCCTTGATCACGAATAAAATAATAAGAAATAAATGATCGAAAGACTGAATTAAGAATTAAAATACAATCAGCAAGGATAAACAACAATGGAACCATTTTACTATCAACATTTAGCAAAGTCGGAACAGACTGTGTATCATGCAATTAAAACAGGAGTGACGGCACTTGAGGATCATTTCCTCGTGCCGTATGCCGATCCTGCACGAATTAGCATGATTTTCTTTTTGGTGCGGCTCGATTGCCCAGAGATTTTTTATGTCGTCACAGTTAAGCTACGTAAGTGGCCGCAGTCCGATAATCTTGAAATTTTGCCAGAGTACCTATTTGATAAAAAGACAATTCGCCAGCAGCAAAAGGCGATGAGTGCGCGAGTGGAAAAACTTGCAAGAGTCGTAAGTACAAAGACAGAACTCGAAAAAGAATTATATATTCACGATTTTATCTGTGAAAATATACACTACGATAAACTTAAAAAGCCCTATTCACATGAGATTATCGGCCCACTTGGTCACGGTGTCGGTGTTTGCGAGGGCATTGCAAAGTCGGTCAAAGTTTTGTGCGACGCGCTCGGGATCTGGTGCATCGTCGTAATTTCCGAAGCAAATCCAGCAAAGAATATTAAATATCGCCATGCTTGGAATATCGTAAAGATCGGAAAGACCTACTATCATCTGGATGCGACATTCGATTTATCGTTGAGCAAAACGTTGACTCGTCATGATTATTTTAATCTAGGTGATGATGCCATTTTCCGTGATCATGAGCCTATCATGACGGAACATGTTCCATGCACCGATGGCAGCCATTTCTATTATTTAGAAAAGAAGCTTTCTTTTACCAAACAGGAAGAAGTCAAAAAGCGTGCAGCGCAGGCCGCCAAAAAGAAAAAGCCATTTCTGTTTCATTGGCGCGGCGGTTATTTGACAAGAGAAATCTTGAAGGAACTTCTAATTGGCATCGAAGAGGCAGCAAAGGAAAAGGGCAAACGGGCAAAAGTAAGCTTAAACTGGAGGCAGGCAGTACTTTGCGCTGAGTTTGAGGATATGGATGAGGTAGTAGCAGTAGCAATGAAAAACTCTGAAAATTTGGATGATGTTGATAATGTTGAGATTGAACAGGCAAATGAGGGAGAGCTTAATTAATTATGAAAATTTATAATGTAGTTGAATTTGGTGCCATCCCAGATGGAAAAACATGTAATACAAAAGCAATTCAGGCCGCTATTGATGCCTGTGGTGTAGGTGATCAGGTCCTTATTCCATCAGGTGTATTTATTAGCGGAGCACTTTTCTTGCACAGTGAAATGAGTTTTTGTGTGGAAGAAGGCGCAGTTCTTTTGGGCAGTACGAACCTCGACGAGTATCCGTTATGTCGTTATCGTTTTGAAGGAAGAGAGCAGCTTTGTCATGCAAGCCTGATCAATACGGTTGATATTCGAGATACCAGCATTGAGGATGAATGGTATCAGACGGGATATATCGCCGACGCAAGTAAGCGCTTGAAAAGTATTACAATAGAAGGAAAAGGAACAATTGACGCAAACGGTACGGTACTAAGAAAGCTGGAAAACGAGGCGAAACTTGGTATTCGAGGTCGCGCGGTTGTGCTTCGTAATACTGACGGTGTCATAATACGAGATATTATCATTCGTCAGTCACCGGCATGGTGTGTCCATCCGATCTTCTGTACAGATGTATTGCTTGACCATATGAAGATCTGTAATAAATATGCGGAGGACGGCACACCGTATGATCTAATAAATGGAGACGGATTTGATCCAGATTCATGCAAAAATGTACGTGTTACATGCTGTGAAATCGAGAGTCAGGATGACTGTATTGCAATTAAATCTGGACGTGATGGTATTCCCCGCGCAGGCGAGGATGATCCTATAAGTGAGATTCCTGAATTGCTTCAAAAAGGGTATTCCCCGCGTAAGCGGGGCTTTTTTATTGTTTCAGATAGACAAAACGGTCTGATCTTGCTATACTCAAAGCAAGAAATAAAACTTAAAAACATTCAAAAAATCTTTTAAAAACGCAGGAGGAAAAAAATAATGGGCAACGGAATAAAACCAACTGTGCATAGCCACTTTACACTGGGCGATATGGCGGCATATTACATGCTAGAAAAGGAAGATAACCAAATTGAACTTCTGTTGATTCCAGTAAAAAAAGAAAAAGAATTAACAGAAAAACTGGACGCAATGCTCGACAGCAAATGTTTACACGGTGATAGTCTGATTCAGGTAAAGCTACTAGACGATATCTATCCAGGCGCATATGGACCTGGTACAAGTATGCGAAACAGCGGAACCGTTGATATATGCCAGTTTGAAAAGCAGGTACATAAAACCGAAGGTACAAAAGAAATCATAGAAACATGGCTTGAGGATGGCAGAGGCCACCACTTTGTCCACACACTGACATGGACAAAGGGCGAGTATGCGCTGGGCAGCACAACTACAATAATCAATAATGACGATGCCCCGACCACCCTCGAGCTTCTGACAAGCTTTTCCCTTGGACTTATCTCCCCATTCGAGGAAGCCGACGCATCAGAGTGTCTAAAGATTCATCGCATCCGCAGCAAGTGGAGTCAGGAAGGCCGCCTCGTTACTGAGTCCGCAGAGGATTTGCAGCTTGAACCATCATGGGCATACTGGCAGGTAAACTCTACACGCTATGGTCAGATCGGTTCCATGCCAGTCAAAGGATATTTCCCTTTTGGTGCAGTTGAAGACACAAAAGCAGGTGTTGTATGGGCAGCGCAGTTAGCAATTGAGTGCTCTTGGCAGATGGAGTTCTATCGCAGAGATGATGGCATGGCATTTTCAGGCGGTTTAGCAGACCGCGAGTTTGGTCAGTGGATGAAGACCATTCAGCCGGGTGAATCTTTCACTACACCAGAGGCAATTCTTACTGTTTGCTGTAGCGATGAGCGTGCAGGAAACACTGTCGATTATGCGTGCCAGCGACTGACTCAGTACGTACAGAAGTATGTAAATGCAGCACCGGAAAGCGAGCAGCATCTTCCGATTCTGTTTAATGAGTATTGCACTACATGGGGGTTGCCGTCTCATGAAAACATTAAGGGTATTCTTGAGGCTGTTAAAGGAAAGGGACTTGAGTATTTTGTCGTGGATTGTGGCTGGTTCGTTGAGGAAGGTGTTCATTGGAGCCGCAGCATGGGCGATTATGTTCCATCTGATCGTCTTTTCCCAGAAGGTCTTAGTGCAGTCAGCGATGATATTCGCAAGGCAGGTATGAAGCCAGGTATCTGGTTTGAAATTGATAACGTTGGCCCGAAATCTCACATTTATTCCGAGCGTGAGGATCTGCTGCTTCACCGTGACGGAAAAGTGCTTACGACAAAGGAGCGCCGCTTCTTTGATATGTGTAATCCGGATGCGATTGCCTACTTGACAGACAAGGTAATCGGACAGCTCAAAAAATATAACTTTGACTACATGAAGATGGACTATAACGATACAATTGGTCTTGGCTGTGATGGTGCAGAATCGCTCGGAGAGGGTCTTCGTCGCGACCGTGAGGCATCCGTTAATTTTGTCCGCAAAGTAAAAGAAGAGATTCCGGGTATCATTCTGGAAAACTGTGCATCCGGTGGTCATAAGTTAGAGCCACTGATGATGAGTGAGTGCAGCATGGCATCCTTCTCTGATGCGCATGAGTGCGAGGAAATTCCAGTCATTGCGGCATCCCTTCACAGAAGTATTTTGCCGAGACAGAGCCAGATTTGGGCCGTTATCCGAAAGACTGATTCTGTGAAGCGTATCGGCTACACCGTTGCGAGTACGTTTCTTGGCCGCATGTGCTTCTCAGGTGATGTGACCGAGCTGAGTGATGAGCAGTGGAAGGCAATCGAAGACGGAATGGCATTCTATAAAAAGGTAGCTCCGGCAATTCGTGATGGTTATAGTTATATTTACAGCCATAAGGGTAGCAGTGATCGCCATCTGACTGGCTGGCAGGCAGTTGTCCGTGTGCAGAGTGAGGAAGGAAAGCTCTATGAAGGAAAGCATGAAAGCGCTTTTGTTACTGCTCATGTCTTCCATGGCGAAGCTCCAGAAAAGCTTGTGATTGATCTGCCAGAGGGCTGCCCGAACACGATCGCTGAAGTTTATGCACCGACCGCTATTACTGCTAAGATTGAAGGCAGACAGCTAGTCATCACACCATCAGAGGAGATGGAAGCAATTGGCGTGCTGTTAAAGTAATTGTCAATAGCAAAAAAGATGTGTATAATAAGAAAAGTAAGAGCTAGGAGTTGATTATCAACAATCCAAACAGGAGGATAAAATCATGAAAGATCAGAATTGCGCATATTGCATGGAAGGTGAGCTGGTTGCCGCTTTCGGAATCAAAATCTGTGAGTTAGAGACTTCAAAGGTATATCTGTTCAAGGAGCAGAGCCATCCGGGTAGAGTTATCGTAGCGCACAAAAAGCATGTGAGCGAGATTACCGAGCTGACAGCAGAGGAGCGCGCTGCCTATATGGAAGATATCGCAAAGGTCGCACAGGCAATGCATGAACTGTTCCATCCAGATAAGGTAAACTATGGTGCATACGGTGATACCGGTCATCATCTTCATTTCCACCTTGTTCCAAAGTACAAGGATCAGTATGAGTGGGGTGGCGTATTTGCGATGAACCCGGGCGAGAAGAAGCTGACGGATGCTGAGTATGAGGAAATGGTAAAGCGTTATCAGGAAAAGCTTGTCGGTGGAGCGAACGCTTAATGATGGATGCATTTGAAATGCTGCAGGAGCTTCTGGCGCAGGATCAATTTGAACTGATCCTGCCGGAAGCTTTTGATCCTGCAAAAACAATGGATACGCTTCGTCTTGTGTATCTGATGAATGATGCAGTGGAAAGCTTTCTTGTCTTTCATCAGGTCAAAATGACGGGAAGTTATCAAAGTGATTATGAGGGTGAACTGGACGCGTCCTTGCAGAAAGACGGTGACGGCTATGTGTTATCGGTCTGGCAGGGAGAGTGTGTTGTCACGCTCTTTTTTAAACAGCTTGAATTGGAAGTACACTTGTATGAGTACAGCGGAATCGGTCATTTTTGGATGAAGGGCGACGAGGATCTTCGCGTGCTGGAATATCAGATCGCAATTTTGCACGATAAGTATCATTACTTGGGCGAGGCATATTGTACAGAGAAGGAAAAGAAGCTTGCAAGCCTTGCCGATTTTCCACCGCTCAATTCGTGCAGCTATCCGGCAGTGCCAAAGCAGTACCGCGTGGGAAATGAAGATCCAAAGGAGGTTGCGCCGGAGGCGATCAAGTTGATGGAAGCGTTTGCTGTGCAGGCAGATGACCGTGAGTTGATTCAGCTCCTTCGTCTTTATGCGGGATTTCCGACACCAGTGATTGCAAAGCAGATTGCGAAGATGTTAAAAAAGAAAAAGCATGAAAAAATCACGCAGTTAATTTCAGAAAGCTTAAAGGCTGAAAATAAAAAGTATCCGCGCCGCACCTTTTCCAAAGCAGCAGACAAAAATTTAAATCAGTTGCTCAAAAAGGCAGAGGCAAAGCAACTTGAATTAAAGAAAAAAGGCATCCGTGCAGAGGTGTTTCGGGAGGAACCGTTTACCGTCGCGCAGGATGACCTTGATTTTCATGTGTATTTGTTGATCTGGCAAAATGGATGGCACAAAGACCGGGTGACAGTAGAAGAAATCAAACGGGATTAATATCGGTGGAGTTGTTAATTTTTGCACTCACTGTCTGTATTGTCCTTATTGTTTCCGGTCTCATTGTCTTCATTGGCAAAAAATTCATGCCAGCTGGGAATTGGCTCGTTTTTGTTTACGGCATTCTCCACGGCAGTGTAGTAGCGAACCTTCTCACGGATATGCACAAGATCGTTTTTTAATTCTTCGATTTGGCTGAGAATGTCCTGCTCATGGTCGATCATCATCTGGCTGATGTCGTGTGCATGACCAGCCAGATCTTCTTCATAGTGGTAAAACTGCCGAATCTTGGCAATGGAGAGGCCCGTGCGCTTAAAGCACATGATTCCACCTAAGCGGTCAATGTGTGATTGATTGTAAATGCGGGCACCAGAAGCGGTGTGGATAACATTGGTCAGAAGACCGAGATCTTCATAGTAGCGAAGTGTTGAGGCAGGTAGCTTAAAAAGATCGGAGATCTGGCGGATGGTGTAGGTTGGCTGATCAGACGTTGCTTTTTCTTTTCTATTCGATGATTGTGTCATAGTATACCTCCTGAAGTTGGTGTTCACGGGGGAAGGTTTACGAGCGTGATTCGTCTCACCGCTAATCTATGTTATGCTCCGTGAACCGTAATAAATTTGCAATAATGTAAAGAAACCACTTGACTTCAAGTTAACTTGAAGTGATAAAGTGAGTGTATCACAGGATCTGCAAAGAATCAACAGATCAAAGAAAATAAATCAAGTGAATTGAATAACACAATTCACCAATAGAAAGGGAGAAGAAAAGATGTATATCGCAGAAAAGACAAGATACGACAATATGAAGTACAATCGTTGTGGAGCAAGCGGTTTAATGCTTCCGGCAGTGTCACTCGGATTATGGCACAATTTTGGAACAAACGGAAACTTTGACACCATGATGGCAATGTGTGAGACTGCATTTGACAATGGTATCACTCATTTCGATCTGGCAAATAATTACGGTCCAGTTCCGGGTGCGGCAGAGGAGAACTTTGGACGTATCCTGAAAAAGAGCCTTGGCGCATATCGTGATGAGTTGGTCATCTCCACAAAGGCAGGTTATGATATGTGGGAGGGCCCTTATGGAAACTGGGGCAGCAAGAAGTATTTGGTTGCCAGTCTGGATCAGAGCCTAAAGAGAATGGGACTGGACTATGTGGATATTTATTATCATCACAGACCAGACCCAGAGACACCACTTGAGGAGACCGCAAGAGCACTTGACGGTATCGTAAGAAGTGGAAAGGCTCTTTATGTTGGAATTTCCAACTACAACAAGGAGCAGACCATTGCGATTGCAAAGCTCTTTAAGGAAATGGGCACTCCATTTATCATCAATCAGCGCAAGTATTCCATGTTTGACCGTACTATCGAGAAGGATGGCTTAAAGGATTATGCAGCAAAGAATGGCATCGGCGTTATTACCTTCTGCCCATTGGCACAAGGACTTCTGACCGATCGTTACCTGCATGGAATTCCGCAGGACAGCCGTATCCGCACCGATGGAAGATTCTTAAAGGAGAATGCGATCACCGAGGAGACACTGGCAAAAATCAATGCATTAAATGAGATTGCAAAGCAGCGCGGTGAGAGCCTTGCACAGATGGCATTGGCATGGATTCTTCGCGATGGCGATATCACAAGCGTTCTGATCGGTGCTTCCAAGCCAGCCCAGATTCTGGATAACATCGGAATGCTGAATGCTCCGGCATTTACCGAGGAAGAAAGAGCAAAAATCGACGAAATCTGCGGTAAATAAAAAATAGATAAATACTCCCATAATTGACAGCGAAAAACCATCAGGACGACCTGGTGGTTTTTTTATGAATGGGTGGCCCGTGAACAGTAACATTTTATGTTTTATATTTCATTTATTATACTTGATTTACTCTTGACAGAGTATACGTTACTGCGGTATAGTAAAGCACAGTAGTGATAACGAGAAGAAGTCTGCTGGAAAGAGGCGAAAGCCCACCGAAGGAGTAACACTCTCAGGTACCTTTTTAGGGAAAAACTGCAGATGGATCGTATCTCTGGAGACATCCGCGAAAGCGGAGGCCGAAGGTGCAATTGTGCGAAAGCGCAGGAATCTCTCAGGCAAAAGGACAGAGCAAAAAAGAAAATAAGTACGTGTATTCTTTTATGAATCCTGTGTTTCCAGAAAAAGCTGCCAATCAAAAAAAGATGGGAGAAGGAAACATGTGGAGTACAATTCAAAGTGTTTTGGCGAAAATCGATGATCTGGTCTGGGGTGTGCCGTTAATGGTGCTGATCCTTTCAGGCGGTCTTTTGCTGACGGTTCGGCTCGGGCTTTTGCAGGTGCGAAAGCTCGGGCTTGCTTTAAAGTGGATGGTGCAAAACGAGGAAGGGGGCGAAGGCGAAATCAGTAGCTTTGCTGCACTCTGTACGGCATTGAGTGCGACAATCGGAACCGGAAACATCGTCGGTGTGGCAACTGCTGTCTGTGCCGGTGGTCCGGGTGCTCTTTTCTGGATGATTGTAGCTGCTTTTCTTGGAATGGCAACCAAATATTCAGAGGGCTTGCTTGCCGTAAAGTATCGTGTGATTGATGAGACAGGTCACAGCCTTGGCGGTCCGTTCTATTACATTGAAAAGGGAATGGGAAAGAATTGGAAGTGGCTTGCGAAGATTTTCGCGTTCTTTGGCGCATGTGTCGGTCTGTTTGGTATCGGAACCTTCAGTCAGGTCAATGGTATTTCCAGTGCCGTAGTTGGATTTTTTGATCCAGAAAAGTCCATGTCTGTCACAATTCCTGGTCTTGGCACTTACTCTTGGGTAGTTGTCATTGCATCTCTCATTTTGACATTCTGTGTTGCCGCTGTTATCATCGGTGGCGTAAAGAGAATTGCAACGGTCAGTCAGATTGTCGTTCCATTTATGGCAATTATTTATTTTGTTTTTGCGTTAGCACTCGTGCTGTTCAATATTAAGGAAGTGCCGCAGGCAATTGTCACGATCGTTCAGGCTGCATTTAACCCAAAGGCAGTAACTGGCGGTGTCGTTGGAAGTATGTTTGTTGCGATGCAGAATGGTGTCGCAAGAGGTATCTTTTCAAACGAGGCAGGACTTGGAAGTGCGCCGATCGCAGCAGCGGCAGCGCAGACAAAAGAGCCGGTTCGCCAGGGCCTTGTCAGCATGACAGGAACCTTTATTGACACGATTGTGATCTGTACCCTTACCGGACTGTCTGTTGTCATCACAGGTGCATGGCAGGTAGAAGGTCTTGAGGGCGTTCAGGTTACGACATACGCATTCCAGCATGGACTTCCATTCTCCAATACATTTTGTGCAGCAGTTTTGATGATCTGTCTTGTATTCTTTGCATTCACGACAATTCTTGGATGGGATTATTATGGTGAGCGTTGTCTGGAATATCTGAC
>CAVCXB010000062.1:0-17150 GCA_963605535.1 Wujia chipingensis | reverse complement strand
TCATCTTCCGAGATTTCCCTCCTTAAAGTGCTTTCTGCACAGAGCAATATATTTGTCATTGGCACCAAGAACGACCTGATCGCCTTCTTTTATGATGCCGTTGTCATCGTAGCGGGCATTGCAGGTCGCTTTTTTGCCGCACCAGCAAATGGTCTTAATTTCTTTAATTTCATCGGCGATCTCCATCAAACGGCGGCTGCCTGGGAAAAATTTATTCTGGAAATCGGCGCGCAGTCCGTAGCATAAGACAGGAATCTGCCAGGTATCCACGATATCGGAGAACAGATCAATCTGCTCTGGGCTGGCAAACTGGGCTTCGTCCACGATGATTGCGTCATACTTACGCACAGCGTCCGGATTTTTTACATATTCATCTAAAAATTCATCAATCAGACTGCAGGTATTGGAGAGACCGATGCGGGAGTAGACGGTGTGAACGCCGTCGCGGGTGTCGGTCGCTGGTTTTAAAATCAGCGCGTGTTGTCCTCTTTCTTCATAATTATATGCAACCATCAGTGCATTCGCAGTTTTCGAGGAGCCCATTGCTCCGTAGTGAAATACAAGCTTTGCCATGTTTTCGCTTTCCTCCTATAAGACCGTGCGATAAGACCGTGCCGGTCGGTAATGTCGTTCTTAACTATACTCTGTTTTTCGGGAAGGGTCAAGGATGGAATCCTGCTGTTACGCAAATGGAAGTGAGACAAATTGCTTTTTACCGAAATAACGGAAGAAAATAGCACTTGTAACTTCCGGTTAAATTCGCTATACTGGACACAAGAAAGATGTCACTGAAGAAAGTGATATTTTATATCGCATAAGGAGGAATTATTATGGAACTTTTATTGCTTGAGCCGGTATTTAAGCAGATGATCTGGGGCGGAAGCCGTTTAAGAGATGATTTTGGTTATGACATTCCGGGAGATAATACCGGAGAGTGCTGGGCAATCAGTGCACATCCGCATGGAGATTGTACCATTGCCAATACTGAGTACAAAGGCAAGACCTTAAGCTGGCTGTGGGAGAATCACAGAGAATTATTTGGAAATGTACAGGGAGACCGTTTTCCGCTTTTGATAAAGATTATTGATGCAAAGGCAGATTTGAGCATTCAGGTTCACCCGGATGACGCATATGCGGCAGAGCATGAGAATGGCTCTCTTGGAAAGATGGAGTGCTGGTACATTCTGGATGCAAAGGAAGGCGGCACTATTGTCATCGGTCATAACGCAAAGAATCATGAGGAAGTAGAAGAGATGATCCGAGGCAAGCACTGGAAGGAGTTTATCCGCGAGATTCCGGTGAAGAAGGGCGATTTCTTCCAGATCAATCCGGGTTGTGTTCATGCAATCAAGGGCGGCACACTGATTCTTGAGACGCAGCAAAACAGCGATATTACGTATCGCGTATACGATTATGACCGTCTTCAGGACGGGAAGCCGAGAGCACTTCATGTACAGCAGAGCATCGATGTAATCAAGGCTCCATTTGAGCCGGCAGCAGCAGAGCATGAAAAGCTTGACGTTGCAGGTACACAGGCCGAGAAACTGGTTAGCTGCCCATGCTACACCGTATGCAAGGCAACTGTAGATGGCAGTGCCGAGTTTGATTGGGAACAGCCATTTGTAGACATCAGTGTTCTGGATGGAGAAGGAACCTTTGATGGTACTCCTGTAAAGAAGGGGACACATTTGATCGTTCCGGCAGGCTATGGAAAGATGAAGGCAGAGGGTAAGAATCTGATGATGATCTATTCCTATATTACCGAAAAATAAGAGGCGAGAAATACGCAATTGAACCGAATCAGGCAAGTAGCGAAGCGGATTACGAATGTTTTTGAAGATTGCGAGAGTGCAAAGCACGTAGCGATCTGGTATCAAAGGGGTCAAAATGCCTTTTGCCCCCAACATCATAGAATTGATAAGTTCCCTTAGAAAAGAAAAAAACAGGGAAGAATAGAGGAAAATGAAATGAGAATAGGCGCATTAGAGGGCGGCGGCACAAAGATGGTGCTCGCTGTCTGCAACGAAAACGGCGAGGTATTCGACCGTGTATCCATCCCGACCGAGACACCGGAAGTCACAATGCCAAAGATGATCGCATATTTCAAGGAGCAGCAGGTTGAGGCACTAGGAATCGGATTTTTCGGTCCGGTTATCTTAAATGAAAACTCTCCAAAGTACGGCTGCGTAGGCAACACACCGAAGGTAGCATGGAGATGGTATCCGGTACTCGATGAGTTTAAGAAAGCATTGCAAATCCCGGTTGGATTTGATACCGATGTCAATGCAGCAGCACTCGGCGAGGCAACCTGGGGCATCACCAAGGGATTAAAAAACAGCATTTATATCACCGTCGGAACCGGAATCGGTGCAGGTGTGATTGTAGACGGAAAGATGCTTCACGGTATGCAGCACCCGGAAGGCGGTCATATCCTGGTGGCACCACATCCGGACGATACCTATAAGGGAAAGTGCCCCTATCACGGCAGATGCCTGGAGGGTATGGCAAGTGGTCCGGCGATCGAAGAACGCTGGGGCAAGAAAGCCTATGAGCTGTCCGACAAAAGTGAAGTCTGGGAGTTGGAGGCGTATTATGTGGCACAGGGACTTGTTGATATGATCATGCTGCTTTCACCGGAGCGCATCGTACTCGGCGGCGGTGTTATGCATCAGACTCATGTGATGGATCGGATTCGTAAGGAAACACTTCGCATGGTAAATAAGTACATTGACACGGATGAGTTGGCAGATATTGAAAATTATATCGTGCTTCCGAGTCTGAATGACAATCAGGGAATCCTTGGCTGCGCAAAGCTTGGAATGGATGCACTGGCCGCCGCAAAATAGGCAGCAGAGCAGGCAAATCCGAACTGCCCTAAAAATGAAAAATGGCAGTACAGGGCAGGAATAAGCATTAGAGAATGAATCAAAGAGAAAAGGCTCAGCACCGCGATTAGCGGTGGTTGAGCCCTTTGTATATGGAAAAAAGAATTGCACCCACGAGAATAAGCAGCGAGAGAATACACAGATAGTATGCAGCATTCGGTTGGGAAAGCACCATGGTAACGGTCAATGTCTCATCTGTTGTCTTGGCAGAGTAGAGTGCGCCAGAAACAGCAAAATCCTGTGTCAGACTGCTCTCAAGTGAATCAGCACGGATTGCAGTGCCGTCCGATAATTGCACGTTTAGCGTGATAAGTGTGGTATCCGGCTGCACAAGGAAATTTGAAAAATCCAGATTTTCCGTGAAGCGGTAGGTATGCTGTGGCTGAAACAGTGCCGTTGTCTGTGAGCAGTAGTCGAGCGTCTCTTTTCCACCAAATACTGCCTCGAAGCCCTTTGCAAGATAGGACGGCGTACCAGTCTGGGTAAAGAATAGCGTCAGATGGTTCTCGTCATCCGCCTTGGAAGAGATTATGCCAAAACCGTCTGCATCCTGCCATGCCGTATCGGTAATCAGATCTTGGTGAAGTTTTGGAACTTCGCCGAGTGAGAGCGCAATTGTGCGCGTCAGAAGCTGAATCGACTTGACTTGTGTGGAGACAGTGATCTGCTGTGGCTGATATTGAAAGACGGCATTGTAGTTGTAGGTGCAGCCGCCGTCAACAAGACCATCAAACAGACAGACATATCCATCGTAGCCATCACGTGTAAAAGGAAGTTCCTGTTCATTTCGCTCTTCATCGAATACGGCAAGTGTAGATGTCGTGTCGGTGCTGTAAAAATAGCGTGCGCGTGCGGTACCAGAATCCGGCACGAAGAACGAAAATTGAAATGGTTCTGCGTAGGAATGAATGATGCGCATCGAATTTTCTGCGATGATGGACTCCTTTGCAAGAGACTTGTTCGAGGACTGGAACAGCTGGCTGGTCAGTATGCACAGATCGGTAAAGTTGTCCGCATGGAAGGTTAACTTCCAGGTCGTGTCGGTACTCCAGATCGCGGCCATTCCTTCCGGAACGATTGCATCCAGATAGCTTTTTATGTTTGACGCATTGTCTTTTAGCTCATCTGGAAAGATAATATAAATCGTGCGCTCCCATTCGTCAAGTGAAAGTGAAGTCAGAATGTCAATTCGTTTGGCATCCAGAATGGTCTCCGCATCACAGACAAGTGTACCATTTTCGCTTGTGTAGCTTCGCCCATTGTAGATGAGCTCATTTGTCTGCTGGGAAAGATAGACAGAAAGATCGGTGTCATTTAATCGGGTTCGTTCCTGCAAAGCAGTGGTAAACCAGGTAAAAACGGCCATCACATCATCTGGTTCAGATAACGTAAAGCCAGTCTTTACACCGACTTGTGGCCGAAGAACCGTCGAAAAATCTTCAATGCCAGTCAGAGAAGCAATTTTTTCTTGATATTCGTCCAGAGAATCAAAAGATAAAACAAATGTCAGCTCATAGGCCGAAGCAGTCTCCACATAATTCCATTTCAGATCCTTCGGGCAGTTTGCCGAGACGAAGCTCTGGAAGGAAAAATTGCTGTTATGGAACAGTGCCTGCAGTGTTTTCTTGTTTGCGGTAACGGTCATTGTGCGGCTTCCGGATTCATCTGCCTGAATATTTAATATGGAAGAAAAGGTAATCGGCGGATGCTTTGTGCAGCCGCCAAGGACACCCATACCAATCAGAAGAAAAAAACAGGGTAGAAAAACACGAAGAAATTTTTTGATCATAGTACGATAACCACTAGTTGAAATCAAAACTGACCGAAATGTTTCTTCAGTGCCTCAAAGCTCTCCTTACTGATGACATGCTCCATCTTGCAGGCATCCTCAGCGGCGATTGTGCTGTCAACACCAAGACTTGTCAGCCAGTTGGTCAGCCACAGGTGACGCTCGTAGATCATCTCAGCAATCTCGCGTCCACTGTCAGTCAGGTAAATATAACCTGCCTGAGTCACGGTAATCTTTCCGCCTTCCCTTAAATTTTTCATTGCAATGCTGACGCTGGACTTTTTGAAATCAAGTTCGTTTGCGATATCAACAGAGCGTACAACCGGGAGCTTCTTGCTGAGCATCAGGATTGTTTCAAGATAGTTTTCGGCAGATTCATGTATTTGCATATGTGGGCCTCCTGTGTGAAAATAAATCATATTGTCATAAGAATACCACAAATAGGGAAAAAATTCAACAAAACTTCGTGGATTCCTCTTGGGAAAAAATCATTCTCTGTGAAAAAATGTGTTGACAAAATTAGATTGCGGATTATAATGGTTTTGTATGGAACAATTCTGTATAGAACAGTTCTGTATAGAACAGTTCATAATCGAACAATGACAAATTTACAAGAAAGAGAGGTTTGCATGGGAAAAGAGGACTCGATATGCTTTAACTTAAAACGGGTAAATCATATCGTGGAAAGAGGCATTCATACCAGCCTTGCGGCAGCAGGATTTGATGAAGTCACGAACATGCACGGATGGATTCTGGGCTTTCTGTACAATTCAGAGGCACCGGTTTACCAGAGGGATGTCGAGATGTATTTTTCAATCGGTCGTTCGACCGTGACCAATATCCTGCAGCTGATGGAAAAGAAGGGGTATCTGACCAGAACAACCGATGAGAACGATGCGAGGCTCAAGCGGCTGGAACTGACAGAACTGGGAAAAAAGGTTCATCTGGATACAATTGCGGTGATTGATTTTGCGCATGCTGCTATGGAGGATGGTATCACAGATGAGGAGCGAAGGATCTGCTTAGCGGTATTCAAAAAGATCCGGCAAAATGTAGAACACATAACAGGTAAGGAGGAGAGTAGCCGTGATAAAAACACTGGGTGCATATGTAAAAGAGTTTAAGCGTGCATCAATCGCAACACCGTGCTACATGATTCTGGAGGTTTTGATGGAGATGTTAATTCCATATCTTATGGCTTCCATTATCGATGACGGCGTATACAAAGGCGACATCAAGCATATTTGTCTGGTAGGAGCAGGAATGCTTGTAATTGCAGCAATCGGTCTGTTTGCGGGCATTATGGGAGGTATTTATGGTGCAAAGGCATCAGCAGGCTTTGCACGTAATCTTAGAAAAGGAATGTATGACAACATTCAGACATTTTCCTTTTCCAATATTGATAAATTCTCGACAGCCAGCCTTGTAACGAGACTGACCACGGATGTAACAAATCTTCAGAACGCATATCAGATGATTCTTCGTATGTGTATGAGAGCACCGGCCAGTTTGATCTGCGCGATGGCAATGGCATTTATCACAAATGTAAAGATTTCACTTATCTTTCTTTGCGTAATCATCGTTCTTGGCGTGATTTTATTCTTTATTGTAAATACAGCAAGAAGATGCTTCACGGAAGCGTTCCCGAAATATGATGCGTTAAATGCCAGTGTTCAGGAAAATGTATCAGCAATCCGTGTAGTAAAGGCATATGTTCGAGAAGATTACGAGAAGAATAAGTTCGTAAAGGCCAGTGAGAACATCTACAAGATCTTTGTAAAGGCAGAGGGTGTAGTGGCATGGAACTCACCGGTCATGATGGTAGCTGTCTATGGATGTATTCTGATGATCAGCTGGGTAGGCGCAAAGATGATTATCGGAACAGGAAGTGTGGCACTGACTACAGGTAAGCTGATGAGCCTTTTGACGTATTGCATGAGTATTTTGATGAGTCTTATGATGTTGTCTATGGTTTTTGTTATGATTACCATGAGTATTGCCAGTGCAGAGCGTATCTGTGAAGTGTTAAACGAGAAGCCGAATCTGAAGAATCCTGAGAATCCGGTAGAGACAGTAAAGGATGGCAGCATTGAGTTTGATCATGTTACATTCCGCTACAGCGAAGGCAGTGAGAAGCCGATTTTGTCGGATATTAACCTTTCTATTCAATCCGGTGAGACGATTGGTCTGATTGGAGGAACCGGTTCTGCAAAATCCAGTCTTGTCAATCTGATCAGCCGTCTGTACGATGTGCAGGAGGGAAGCGTTAAAGTCGGTGGTCTTGATGTGCGTAAGTACGATATGGAGGCACTTCGTAATCAGGTCAGCGTTGTTTTGCAAAAAAATGTCCTGTTCTCCGGTACGATTCTTGATAATCTTCGCTGGGGTGATAAGGAAGCATCTGACGAAGAATGTATCCGTGTATGTAAGCTTGCCTGTGCAGATGAGTTTATCGAGCGTTTCCCGGAACGCTATAACACATATATCGAGCAGGGAGGAAATAACGTATCCGGTGGTCAGAAGCAGCGTCTTTGTATCGCAAGAGCACTTCTTAAGAAGCCAAAGATCCTGATTCTTGATGACTCTACGAGTGCAGTTGATACGGCAACGGATGCGAAGATCCGTCAGGCATTTGCCACAGAGATTCCGGACACGACAAAGATCATCATTGCACAGCGTATTTCCAGTGTGCAGGGTGCAGACCGCATCATCGTTATGGATGACGGTAAGATAAGTGATATCGGAACACATGAAGAATTGATTGAAAGAAGTGAGATTTATCGTGAAGTATACGAATCTCAGACGAATGGCAGCGGAGATTTTGATGAGAAAGGCGGTGATCAGTAATGCCGGGACCAGGACAGAGACGTAATTTCGAACCAAAGGAAAAGGTAGAAAATCCGAGTAAGGTATTTTGCCGTATTATGTCATACGTTATGAAGCGTTACCCACTGCAGTGTATATTTGTGCTGATCTGCATTTTCGTCAGCGTATATGCAAACACACAGGGAACGATGTTCACAAAGACGCTGATCGACAGCTATATCATGCCTTTAATGGAGCAGGACAATCCGGATTATACACAGTTGGCGAATGCAATTGTGCGTATGGGTATTTTATATGCAATCGGTATTGCAGCTACATTTGGCAACACCAAGATTATGGTTTATGTAACGCAGGGAACGATGCGAAACATCCGTAATGACATGTTCAGCCATATGGAATCCCTTCCAATCAAATATTTTGATACACACAAGCATGGCGACATTATGTCTATGTATACAAACGATGTCGATACGCTGCGCCAGATGATCAGCCAGAGTATTCCGCAGTTCATCAACAGCCTTATCAGTATTGTAAACGTATTTGTTTACATGATCATTTTGAGCGTTCCGCTGACAGGTGTGTCACTTGTAATGGTGGCTATTGTAATATGGTGCAGTAAGCAGGCCGCGTCGAAGAGTGGTAAGTTCTTCGTTGCCCAGCAGAAAAATATCGGTACGCTGAATGGTTACATTGAGGAAATGATGGATGGTCAGAAGGTCGTAAAGGTCTTTTGTCACGAGGAGGAGAGCATCGAGCGTTTTGATAAGCTGAACAATGAGCTGTTCTCAAGTGCGTACAATGCAAACCGTTTTGCAAATATCTTAGGACCGATTAACGTACAGCTCGGAAATTTAAGCTACGTAGTGGTTGCGATTGTCGGCGGTATTGTGGCAATCAACGGAATCGGCGGCTTCACATTGGGAAGTCTTGCCAGCTTTTTGACATTAAATAAGAGCTTCCAGCAGCCGATTAACCAGATCAGCAACCAGTTAAACAGTATCGTAATGGCTCTTGCAGGCGGCAACCGTATTTTCAATCTGATTGATGAGAAGCCAGAGCTCGATGAGGGTTATGTTACTCTGACAGATGCCATTGTCAATGCAGATGGCACGATCACAGAGTCGGATAAGAGAACAGGTACCTGGGCATGGAAGCACTATCACAAGGCAGAGGGAACTACCGATTACAGACAGTTAAAGGGCGATGTTGTCTTTGAACACGTAGACTTCGGTTATAATGATGACAAGATGGTTTTGCATGATGTCAGTCTGTATGCACAGCCGGGTCAGAAGATCGCATTCGTCGGTTCTACCGGTGCCGGAAAGACCACGATCACCAATTTGATCAACCGTTTCTACGACATTCAGGATGGAAAGATTCGCTACGATGGCATCAATATCGGAAAGATCAAGAAGGATGATCTTCGTCATTCTCTTGGAATCGTTCTTCAGGATACGCACCTGTTTACCGGAACTGTTATGGAAAATATCCGTTACGGAAAGCTGGATGCAACTGAGGAAGAAGTGCATGCAGCAGCGAGACTGGCAAATGCAGACGGCTTTATCCGCAGACTGCCGCAGGGTTACGATACCATGCTGACCGGAGACGGTGCGAACTTAAGCCAGGGTGAGCGTCAGCTTCTTGCGATTGCCCGCGCCGCAGTCGCAGACCCGCCGGTATTGATTCTGGATGAGGCAACCAGTTCCATCGATACCAGAACGGAGAAGATTGTTCAGGATGGTATGGATAAGCTGATGCACGGAAGAACGACGTTTGTTATCGCACACCGTCTGTCTACCGTTAAGAACAGCGATTGTATCATGGTCTTAGAGCAGGGACGCATCATCGAGCGCGGAACGCACGATGATCTGATCGCTCAGAAGGGGAAGTATTATCAGCTATATACCGGAAATAAGATTGGTGAGTAAGCAGATCGAAAAAAAACAAAGAATCGATATGAAGTCAAATGGTTAAATCATTAGGCTTCGTCAGACCCTCGGCGGTATTCGCCGGGGGTCTTTTTGTATCGTTTTTTAAATGAACGATTAAAATAAGAAAGATTTTCATAGCCGCAGGAGAGCGCAATGTCTAGGATACTGTCATTTGTCGAGACAAGCAGACGTGCTGCCATTGACAGACGGTAGGCAGACAGATATAAAGTAAAGGACATTCCCATTGCCGCCTTAAAAAAGCGCATGAAGTGCGATGCAGAAAAGCCTGCGACAGCTGCGATCTCATCAATCGAAATAGCATGAGAGTAGTGCATTTCAATATATTTAAGCACGGTTTTTAAGCGTTCCAGGCGTGGATCGCTTTTGGCAGCAGGAATATCTGTGGAATTTGTGAATATGGTATAGAAGAATTCAAAAAGACAGCCCTTTATTGCGAGACGGTAGCCTTTTGGAAAACTGCGGCAGATATTGTCAGCGCGGTTTAAACATGAGGAGAGTGCCGGGTAATTCTCGTGGTCGCGGCAGATCAGATGCTCAAAGCCGATTGAACCTGCTAAAAAGGGCTCAAAGAATTCCTGATTCAAGGCATCCATGCTGCCTGTTCGCAGCAGATCCAGTGAAAAAATGATATTTTCATATTCCATTGAATGCTCAGCCGGGCCGATGGCGTGGAGCTGTCCGGGGGTGACTACAATGATATCGCCTGCCTCCACATAAAAGGAAGTAAAATCCAAGGTGACGCGCCCGCGTCCCTTTTTAATATAGATAATTTCCACCTCATCATGCCAGTGAAGCGGCACCTTCTCAAAGTCAAGCGGAATGGAACAAATGTAAGTATTGTAAGGAAAATCGGGTGCGCTGTGCGACTTCGTTTCATGATAATTTTCGTATTCTGGTATCTGCATGAATATCGCCTCCTGTTTGGTATTTGGGTGGTAGTGCGTGTCTTGTTTGGTGCTGCTTAGATACCAGATTGCTACGTGCTTTGCACTCTCGCACTCTTCAAAAACATTCGTAATCTTGCTCATGTTTTTGACCTTTTGACCCTGGTATCATATTATAATGATAGAATAGTACCATAAAAGAGCGGCATAATGCAAGAAAATCGAAAAAAAAAGCATTAAAATGCAGTCAATGGTTCACGGACAGTTGCATTTACGAAGCGGCTCACCGCTAAGCGAAGTAACGTTGTCCTGTGAATTGTAACGCATTGGCTCACGAAAGGAGTTTAACTGATTATGGTAAGTGAAATCTGTGAAAAGAAATATAATAAGCCATTAACGGCTTGCAGCAGCGAAGAAATTTATTATGCATTACTTGAAATGACAAAGGACTGCGCAGCGAAGAAGGAGAGCGAAGCAGGAAAGAAGAAGGTCTACTACATTTCCGCAGAGTTTTTAATTGGAAAGCTGCTGTCCAACAACCTGATCAACTTGGGACTGTATCAGACCGTAAAGGAAGAACTGGCGGCGGCAGGAAAGAACATCGGTGAAATTGAGGAGATTGAGCCGGAGCCATCCCTTGGAAATGGTGGACTGGGCCGTCTGGCAGCATGTTTCTTAGATTCTATGGCAACACTGAATCTGCATGGCGATGGCGTGGGTCTGAATTATCACATGGGTCTGTTCAAGCAGGTCTTTGAACACAATTTCCAGAAGGAAACACCGAATCCGTGGATTGAAAGCGAGAGCTGGCTGACAAAGACAGATGTGAGCTACCCGGTAGCGTTTGGTGATCTGTCTGTGACCTCCCGCATGTATGACATCGAGGTAACTGGCTACGAGGGACGCACGAACAAGCTTCATCTGTTTGACATTGATACTGTGGATGAGAGTCTGATCAAGAACGGAACGATCTGCTTTGATAAGACCGATATCGCAAAGAATTTAACGCTGTTTTTATACCCGGATGACAGTGATGAGGCTGGAAATCTGCTTCGTATCTATCAGCAGTATTTCATGGTCAGCAATGCGGCTCAGCTGATTTTGGATGAATGTACCGCGCGTGGCTGCAAGCTGACGGACTTAGACGAGTATGCAGCAATTCAGATCAATGACACGCATCCGTCTATGGTCATTCCGGAGCTGATTCGTCTGCTGCTTAAGCGTGGCATCACGATGGACGAGGCGATAGCGCTTGTCACAAAGGTTTGCGCTTACACAAACCATACGATTCTGTCAGAGGCGCTGGAGAAGTGGCCATTGGCTTATCTGGAGAAGGTTGTTCCGCAGTTAGTACCGATTATTAAGGAGCTTGACCAGCGTGCAAAAAAAGCCTATCCGGATCCGAAGGTGGCAATCATTGATGAGAATGACCGCGTTCATATGGCACATATGGATATTCATTACGGTCACAGCGTAAATGGTGTTGCCTATCTGCACACCGAGATTTTAAAGAACTCTGAGTTGCATGCATTTTATAAGATTTATCCAGAGAAGTTTAACAACAAGACAAACGGAATCACCTTCCGCCGCTGGCTGCTTTCCTGCAACGAGGAGCTGACGGCTCAGATTGAAAAGTGGATTGGAAGTGGATTCAAGAAGGATGCGTGTGAATTAGAGAAGTTACTTGACTATGCCGATGACGATGCCGTATTGGAGCGTCTGCTTGCTATCAAGCAGGAGAAGAAGCGTCAGCTTGCGGATTATTTAAAGCGCACACAGGGCGTTATCATTGATGAAAATTCAATCTTTGACATTCAGGTAAAACGTCTGCACGAGTATAAGCGTCAACAGATGAATCTTCTTTGGGCGATCCATAAGTATCTGGAGATCAAGGCAGGAAAACTTCCGAAAACACCGATAACAGTATTATTTGGCGCAAAGGCAGCACCGGCCTATACCATCGCAAAGGATATTATTCATGCGATTTTGAGTTTACAGCAGGTTATCGAGAAGGATCCGGCAGTCAGCCCGTATCTGCGTGTTGTGATGGTAGAAAATTATAACGTCACAAAGGCATCCAAGATCATTCCGGCATGTGATATCTCCGAGCAGATCTCACTGGCGTCCAAAGAGGCATCCGGTACCGGAAACATGAAGTTTATGTTAAATGGTGCGATCACACTTGGAACGAGAGATGGCGCAAATGTTGAGATCGGAGAGCTTGTCGGCGAGGATAATATTTATTTCTTCGGTGAGAGCAGCGAGCAGGTCATTGCACATTACGAGAAGGCTGATTATTGCGCGAAGGACTATTACACAGAGGACGAAGATATCCACACCGCAGTTGATTTCTTAGTAAGTGAACCGATGCTTGAGGCAGGCGATGAAAAAACAGTAAAGCAGCTTCATCATGAGCTGATCTCAAAGGACTGGTTTATGACGCTTCTTGATTTAAAGGAGTACATTGCACGCAAGGAGCAGGTATTAAACGACTATGCAGACCGCAAAGGCTGGGCAAAGAAGATGCTCGTCAACATCGCAAAGGCGGGATTCTTCTCATCCGACCGTACCATTGCGCAGTATAATGAGGAAATCTGGAAGTTAGGATAATAGTGAGTGCCTCGGAAGGTTAAGAAGGGCGCTTCGACGAATGACTATTGAAACGTTCACGGGTCCCCACTACACGTTTTCAACGCAAGTGTATTTTGACAACGGGCCCGCTACAACGTCCCCGGCTGCGCAGCAGACGATTGTCTCAGTAAAGCAGTTCGTCTCAGCACCAGCCAATGTTTCTGGATAAAGCCTTACCCGTGAACAGTAAATGGGCAGCAAGTGCGCTGCCCATTTTTGTCGTTGATTTTCACTGTCTGTTAGGGTAAAATAAAGAGCAGAATAGACGGAAAGGATACGAAAAAATGTATCAGGTATTGGTTGTAGATGATGAGCGAATCGAGCGAAACGGTATTAAGATGCTGCTTCGACACATGCAGCTGTCATGCGAGATCGCAGAGGCCGCGAATGGCCGTGAAGCGCTCGATTATTTAAAGGATCATAAGATTGATATTTTACTTACGGATGTAAAAATGCCATTTATGGACGGCATTCGTTTAATCGAGGAATGTCAGCAGATTGATGGTCATGAGGACATGAAATGCGTGATTTTCTCTGGCTGCAGTGAATTTGATTATGCCAGAAAGGCGGTGCGCCTCGGCGTTTCGGACTATATTTTAAAGCCGGTTGCTCCAAATGAATTTAAGGAGACGATCTCGAGAGCAGTGCAGGAGCTTGAGGCAGAACGAGCAGAGAAAAGGATGCGAAAAAAGAGCATGCAGCAGATTCGTGAGCATGCGCTTTACCAGATTGTAAATGGAGTAAATGTGGCAGAGGTATTGCAGCACACGGGCGGCGTTCTGACACGGCAGGATGTGGACTGCTTTTGCCGCATTATGATGCTTGAGACCGAGGATGATTTCTTTGGAAAAAATGGTGTGGACCTTGAGGAGCGCATCTTGGCAAAGAAGGAAAGTGAGCTCCAGGACAGTGAAGCGTTTTTATATTTGAATTTGACACCACAGCAGTCGATTATCCTATTAAAAAATCGTGCGCTCGATTGCATCGCCTTTGCAAATGAGGTGTTAGACCGGATTGAGGCGGAGTATGAAAAGCATTGCATCGCATCCGTGTCGTCTGAAATCCATCAGGCCGAGCAGATCGCGGCGGCGATGGAGGAGCTTGAGATGCTGATGGAAAATAAATTTTACCATCCGGGTACCCGATTGTTTTACAGTGGCATGGAGCGTGACGATTCTGAGATTATTCAGATTGACGATGACACGCTGATGAAACAGATGAAGCAGGACATTCGCATGAAGGATATCCAGAGTTTGCGCGGACATTTTGACCGTTTTAGCCAGAAGTATCGCAGCAAGACGGCATTTTCTCAGATGTATATCAAGTTTTTGTTTGCAAATCTGTTAAAGGATATTTACGACAATCTTCCCGGAGAGAGTGAGGAAAAGCTAAACACGCAAATTGACCGATTATATCGTTCCTTTGATTTTGCACAGGTGACGGGTATTGTGCGCGACGCCATCACACGTTTTGAGAAAGCTTTTTCGGGAAAACCACAGACAGGGCATCGTGAAGTTGAGGCAGTCAAGCAGTACATCGCAGCGCATTATGGAGAGGAAATGAGCGTTGATCGTCTGAGCGAGCTTGTCTATATGGCACCAAGTTACTTAAGCAGCGTGTTTAAGAAAGAGACCGGTCAAAATTTGAGCCGGTTCATCAAGAGTGTGCGCATGGAAAAGGCAAAGGAATTGTTGGAGCAGACGATGATGAAGATCGTGGATATCAGTACGGCGTGCGGCTATCCGAATGTTTCCTATTTTTGCTCAAGCTTTCGGGAGTATTACGGAATCAGTCCGCAGAAATTCAGAGAAAGTGGGGATGAAATGATTGAAGAAAAATAAGCTGCGAAATCGCATTGTCGGCTGGTTTCGCAATATCCGGCTGGGCTATAAGTTAGCCATTGTCTACGCGCTGTCCGGTTTTCTTCCTGTGGTAGCCGTGTTGTCTGTCACTTATGTGCAGATGAAACAGATTTTGTGGCAGAGCGAGAGTGACAGCATGGAATCTTATCTGTATCAGGCAGTTGCTTCCATGGAGAATAAGCTGGCCATCTATACCAACTTAAACAATTACATCTGTTACAATCAGACCATCTCGCAGGTACTTGGCTATCAGTACGACTCGGTATACGATATGTACAATCAGCTCGTTACAATCTTAGACCCAATGCTTGCCTCTCTCAAATATTTCCATAATGATGTCGGCAATGTCACGATCTATGTCGGCAAAGACTTAATCAAGCATGGCGATACCTTAGCGCCGATCTCGGAGATCACCGATACTGCTTGGTACAAGAGCGTGCGCGACGTGGGGGAGATGCAGTGGTTTGTGGACAAGAATGAGGGCATTGTATTTCTGGCAAGTCCGATGAGTATGCTGGCACGCTATGGACTGGATGGTATTTTGTACATCAGCGTCGATTATGACAGCATGTTTGAGGCATTTGAGCAGACCCTTCAGAATAATTATGGCGTCATAATCTTTAATGAAAAAAATGATGCCATATATGAAAATACATTCTTTGATGAAAAATACAGCGATTATACGCTCAATGCGGCTAAGCTTCTTGACGAGCAGCGTGATAAATACAGCAGCTATGAGATTCTTACAGAAAACTCATCTGTGACGGGCTGGAAGGCCTGTCTGTATAAGCCGAATCGTTTGATTGTATCATCGGTTGCTCCGATCACAAGAATTGCAGTAATTGCCGTACTAGTCATGGCGGCGATGGCCATTATTGCGATGATCATCTTAACAAGCTTCGTTACAAAGCGAATTCGACGCTTAAAATCTGGCATGGAGCAGGTCGAGGAGGGAAATTTGGAGGCAGAGATTGTCAGTGACAGCCGCGATGAGATTGGTGATCTGGTCAATGGATTTGATGCGATGCTGCTTCGCTTAAATACGTTAATCAAGGAAGTGTATGAGGGACGAATCAAAGAAAAAGAGTACGAGATGCGGGCGCTTCAGGCACAGATCAATCCACACTTTCTATATAATACGTTATCGCTGATCAACTGGAAAGCAATCGAGGCTGGTGCCGATGATATCAGCAAAATTACGCTGGCACTTTCAACGTTTTATCGAACCTCATTAAATAAGGGCAAGAACGTCATGTCACTTGAGGACGAGCTTCGCAATATGCGCTCCTATCTGGATATTCAGTTAATGATGCACGATTATGATTTTGATGTGGAGTTTCATGTGGATGAGTCCATCAAGCAGTACACCTCGCTGAATTTGATGCTGCAGCCGTTAATCGAGAATGCGATCGCACATGGAATTGATGTCAAGCCGGATGGCAGAGGAAAGCTTATTGTCACTGGAAAAGAGGAGGGTGATCTGATTATTCTGACCGTCGAGGATAACGGAGTCGGCATGAGCGATGAGCAGGCGGCGCGGATTCTAACCGAGGAGTCGAAGGGGTATGGTGTGCGCAATGTAAATGAGCGAATTAAACTCTACTACGGGGAGCAGTATAGCTTGCAGATTGAAAGTAAAACTGGCGAAGGGACGCGGGCGTGCATTCGGATACCGAAGCGATTAGAATAATGAGTATAGGCAATTGGAAGGAGAAAAGCACATGGCTGCATTGAAAAATAAGCTGGGAATGATTGATTCTACAGAACTGGCACGTGAAGAGGAACGCATCAGTAAAAAGAAGGCGGCAGAAATGTTTGAGAGCGGGATGCTCGATACAGTAAAGCTAGGAAGCTATGCTGCATTGCAAGCAGTTCATAAGCAGCTTTTTGGAGATATTTATGAGTTTGCAGGTCAGACACGAAACGTAAATATTGCAAAAGGAAATTTTCGCTTTGCGCCGGTTATGTATCTGGATGCGGCATTAGTGAGCGTGGAAAAGATGCCACAGTCTACATTTGATCAGATCGTAGAAAAATATGTTGAGATGAATATTGCACATCCATTCCGAGAGGGAAATGGGCGAAGTGCTCGTATATGGCTGGATCAGATATTAAAAAAAGAGTTAGGAAAAGTCGTTGATTGGAGCAAGGTAGATAAAGACGATTACTTAATGGCAATGGAGCGAAGTCCAATTAAGGATGTAGAGATCAAGTTCCTTCTTAAGAATGCGCTGACTGACCAGGTTGATAATCGTGAAATGTTTATGAAAGCTTCCTGTATACTTTAAATAGGTCAAGAGATTGACGAAAAAAATACCTCA
>CAVCXB010000061.1:0-17359 GCA_963605535.1 Wujia chipingensis | reverse complement strand
ATATATTAAAAATCAATAAGAAAGAGGCATTCATCCACGCCCATGCGGTGCATCGTTCCTATGGACGTGGTACTCTGCCAGATTTGATAGAATCAGAACAGGCAGTCGAAGAAACTTCGGCTGCTTTTTCAATACCCGAAAATGAGATAACACAAATTCATACAGAAATTGAACCGACAACCGAAAATGTTTCAGCTGGTGTGCCAGCGCAGAACTTCCATATTACCGATGAACATTTGGGAGAAGGAAGTCCAAAACAAAAGTTTCGCGCCAATATGGAAGCAATTCGCACATTAAAGATGCTGGAAACCAAAAACCGAAACGCTACTACACAGGAACAGGAGACTCTGGCGAAGTATGTTGGATGGGGTGGACTTGCAGATGCATTTGATGAGAAGAAGGATGCATGGGCAAGCGAATATCGTGAGCTAAAAGAGGTTTTGACAGAAGAGGAATATACAGCTGCTCGTGAAAGTACACTAAATGCGCATTATACCAGTCCGGTAATTATTCGCCGCATTTACAATGCATTGGAGCAATTTGGATTTCAAGGCGGAAACATTTTGGAACCATCAATGGGTATCGGAAATTTCTTTGGAATGTTACCAGAATCTATGGAAAGCAGCCGATTGTATGGTATAGAGTTGGATTCTGTCAGCGGTCGTATTGCAAAGAAGCTTTATCCGCAGGCACATATTACAGTTGCCGGGTTTGAGACAACCAATCAGCAGGATTTCTATGATCTGGCGATTGGCAATGTGCCATTCGGAAACTATAAAGTAAATGACCGTGCTTATAATCGACTGGGCTTTTCAATCCACAATTATTTCTTTGCAAAAGCGCTCGATCAGGTACGTCCGGGCGGCATCATGGCATTTGTAACGAGTCATTACACGATGGATTCCAAGAATCTGGCAGCGAGAAGATATCTTTCTCGGCGTGCAGAGTTATTGGGGGCAATTCGACTTCCAGATAATGCATTTCGTGCCAATGCAGGAGCCGAAGTTGTATCCGACATTTTGTTCTTGAAAAAACGTGGTCATATCATGGACGTTGATGAGGACTGGGTTCATCTTGATGTGGCGGAGAATGGCTATGCGATGAACCGTTATTTTGTAAGCAATCCAGAAATGATTCTTGGAACATTGGAAGAGCAAACGACTCAGTTTGGAAAAGGATGCACAGTAAGAGCATTTCCGGGTAAGACATTATCCGAAGTTCTGTCAGAGGCAATTAAAAAAATACGGGGACATTATGAAGCGGTGATTCCAACTGTGAGCGTGTCCGAATCGGACACGCGTGAAACAGAAGAGATTCTTCCAGCAGATCCGACCGTGACAAACTACTCTTATACGCTTGTGAACGGTGAAGTGTATTACCGGGAAAATTCTGTTATGAGAAAAACAGACCGTTCGCAGACGCAGAAAAGCAGGACAAAAGGGCTGCTTGAAATAAGAAGTGCGTTGAATACGCTCATCCAGCTTCAACTGGAAAATGCATCGGACGAAGAAGTGAAAGAAGCACAGAAAAAACTGGAATTCACATACGATCAATTTACAAAAGAATACGGATTGATTAACTCCAGACAGAATGCACAGATGTTGGATGGAGATTCGTCTTACTTTCTTCTTTGTTCGCTGGAAAACATAGGAGACAAGGGAGAGCTTCTTTCAAAGGCAGATATTTTTACAAAACGTACCATTCGTGCGCAGCAGGAGATCACATCAGCAGAGACTCCGGCAGATGCGCTTGCGGTTTCCATTGGCGAAAAAGGGCATGTGGATCTGACGTATATGACAGAGCTTCTTGGAAAACCGGGAACAGAGGATGAGATTGCACAAGCCTTGAGCGGAGTGATCTTTCGAGATCCACAGGAAAAGGACGAGCAACTTGTATGGAAAACAGCAGACGAGTATCTGTCAGGCAATGTTAGGACAAAACTTCGTGCAGCAAGGATGGCGCAGATTTCAGATCCCGCTTACGAAGTAAATGTAAAAGCATTGGAACAGGCACAGCCCAAAGATCTAACGGCATCAGAAATTGATGTAAGATTGGGAGCAACTTGGATTGGTAAGAACTACATTGAGGAATTCATGTACGAAACATTCCATACAACATATCATCAGCGCAGACAGATTCATGTGTCGTTTGCTAAGGTTACTGGAGAATGGCAGATCAGTGGAAAATCATCCATTTATTCGGGGGATGTTGTGGCACATGCGCAGTACGGAACCGCACGGATGAGTTCCTATGAGATTTTGGAACAGACACTGAATCTGAGAAATGTCACCGTGTATGATCGTGTGGACGATGGAAATGGAAACGTAAAAAGTGTAGTCAATCCGAAGGAAACCATGTTTGCCCAGCAAAAGCAACGGACAATTAAGGAAGCATTTCAAAATTGGATATGGAAGGATCCGTTCCGACGGGAGGAATTGGAAAAAATATACAACGAACGTTTTAACAGTCTGCGTCCGGCAGAGTTTTCCGGAGAACATATTCATTTTGTAGGGATGAATCCTCTGATCGGATTGCGTACCCATCAAAAAAACGCGGTGGCACACATTTTATATGGAGGCAATACACTTTTGGCACATGAAGTAGGTGCCGGGAAAACCTATACAATGGCGGCAGCAGCAATGGAAAGTAAACGGCTTGGACTGTGCAGAAAAAGTCTGTTTGTCGTACCAAATCATTTGACCCTGCAATGGGCAAATGAATTTTTACATCTGTACCCAGCGGCTAATCTTTTGGTAGCAAGTAAAAAAGATTTTGAAGCTGCCAATCGAAAGAAATTTTGTGCAAGAATAGCGACCGGGGACTATGATGCCATTATTATCGGTCATAGTCAGTTTGAGCGTATTCCGGTATCACCTGAGCGTCAGGAAAAGGTTTTGCAAAGTCAGCTGGAAGAAATTGAAAATGCCATTCAGCAGTCGGCATGGCAGCGTGGTCAGGCATTTACAGTAAAACAGCTGGAAAAGACAAGGAAAACTCTAAAACTAAAGTTGGAAAAACTACGGGCAGAAGAAAGAAAAGATAATGTGGTTACATTCGAGCAGCTTGGTATAGATCGGCTGTTTGTGGACGAAGCACATTGTTACAAAAATTTGTTCCTATATACAAAAATGCGTAATGTGGCAGGACTGTCGGTATCGGAAGCGCAGAAGTCCTCAGACATGTTCATGAAGTGTCAGTATATGGATGAGCTGACAGGCGGAAAAGGAATCATTTTTGCAACAGGAACGCCGGTATCCAATTCAATGACGGAATTGTATACGATGATGCGTTATCTACAATATGGAACATTAAAGGAGCATGGACTGACCCAGTTTGATGCCTGGGCATCTGTATTCGGTGAGACGGTCACGGCAAGCGAATTAGCACCGGAAGGAACCGGTTATCGTCAGAAAACACGTTTTGCAAAGTTCTTTAATTTGCCAGAATTGATGAACCTATTCAAGCAGGCTGCGGACATTCAGACCGCAGATCAGTTAAAGCTTCCTGTGCCGGAAGCAGACATTCAGACTGTAGTTGTCCAGCCGTCTGATCTGCAAAAAGAAATGGTTGCCAGTTTATCGGAACGTGCAGCACAAATTCATAACGGATCCGTTGACCCATCGCAGGATAATATGTTGAAAGTGACCTCAGATGGACGTAAGATCGGACTCGATCAGCGTCTTATGAATCCCTTGTTGCCAGATGACTCAAACAGCAAATTAAATGCCTGTGTCAAAAATGTGCTTCGCATTTGGAAAGAGGGAAAGGAGAACCGATTGACGCAGCTTATCTTTTGCGATAACAGCACGCCAAAGGCAGGAGTTTTCAATGTGTACGATGACGTAAAGGAGAAACTTTTGTCGGCAGGTGTTCCAAAGGAGGAGGTGGCATTTATCCATACGGCAGATACCGAAGTAAAGAAGAAAGAACTGTTTTCTAAGGTGAGAAGTGGTCAGGTGCGAATTCTGTTGGGAAGTACCCAAAAGATGGGTGCCGGAACAAATGTGCAGGATCGTCTGATTGCCGTGCATCATCTGGATGTGGGATGGAGACCTGCTGACATGACACAGCGGAACGGACGAATCATTCGACAAGGAAATACAAATCCGGTAGTGCAGATTTATAATTACGTTACAGAGGGTACTTTTGACGCGTACTTATGGCAAACTTTGGAAAACAAGCAGAAGTTTATCAGCCAGATCATGACAAGTAAATCACCGGTTCGATCTTGTGAAGACGTTGATGAGCAAGTGTTGAGCTATGCGGAAGTCAAAGCGCTTTGTGCAGGTGATGATCGCATTAAAGAAAAGATGGATTTGGAGGTGGAAGTAGCAAGGCTGAGAATGTTAAAAGCCGAACATCAGTCTACGAGATATCGACTGGAAGATCAGCTGCTAAAGATACTGCCGGAGCAGATTCAGAAAAAGACGGCTGTCATAGAAGCGCTGGAAAAAGACCAAAAAACGGCAGAACAGCATCCAGCAATGCCAGAAGAGGAAATTTCAATAGACATTCTTGGAATAACCTATACGGACCGAAAAGAAGCTGCGAAGGCACTGATCGAGACGGGAAAGCTTTGTAGCACCACGCAGACACTGCAAATTGGTTCTTACCGGGGATTTGAATTGGAAGGGTATGTGAATATAATTACGGCGGAAATTCAGATAGTAGTGAAGGGAGAGTTGGCACACCCAATCAACTTATCATCAATCGGTTCTGTGAACTTGATCAGGCTAGATAATGTTTTACAGAAGTTACCAGAACAAATAGAGTTGGAAAAAGGAAAACTGGAAGCACTGATCCAGCAGCAGGAGGATGCAAAAAAACAGTTGCAAGAGCCATTTGGTCAGGAAAACGAATTACGGGAAAAGACAAAGCGACTTGAAGAATTGTCTTGCGAGTTGGATGTAGATTCGCATCAAAAGTCGGAGACAGCAAATGTAGATCAGGAATCCAGAGAAAAGCCAAAGAGCCATAATCAAGCAAGACAATTACCGCAGAGACAATCGAGATTTTCACGATTCCGTCAAAAGCAGGAAGAACCAGAAATAGACGAAGAACTAGAATACGAATAAACAATACGTCGTTTTGAAAACTAGTATAATTTGGGAGCGTGTCCGAATCGGACACGCTTTCTTAATAATAAGAGAAGGGAGTAATTATAGATGAGAGTACAAAAGCTTAATATGAACTGTGACATAATTACAGAAGGAAAAATGAAGTTAAAACAAGCGGCACAGTTACCGGCAATCCCATACAGCCTAAAAGGAACGAATATGATCGTTTTTGATACAGAAACAACAGGAGTAACTGAAAATGATGAGATCATTCAGCTGTCAATCATTGATGGAAATGGAAAGACTTTAATTAACGAGTATGTTCATCCATACTGGAAACAAGAATGGGCTGCGGCTGCAAGAGTCAATGGGATTACCCCGGAAACAGTAAAGAATGCACCGTATCCGCATGACTTGATTCCCAAGGTAAAAGGGATTTTTGAAGCAGCCGATTTGCTGGTTGCATATAATAACACATTTGATCAGGCATTTTTGAAGCGCTGGGGAATTTCAGCATCAGGAAAAAAGCAATATGATGTAATGCTTGCATTTGCGGAAGAATACGGAGAATGGAATGAATATTTTGGCAATTATAAATGGCAGAAATTGAGCAAGGCAGCAGCCTACTATGGATATAAGTTCAAAGCACATGATAGCTTGGAGGATGTTCGTGCAACGCTGTATGTCTTTAACAAAATGCAGGACAAGAATAGGCAGATAATGGAAGAACAGGAGTATTAAATTGGGAGTGTGTCCGAATCGGACACACCCGCTAAAAAAATATGGCAAATGGCATACTTGACTTTATCACGGTATACCGATATACTGATGATGAAGGAAGGTGATTTATTTGGTAATTGATGATTGGATGAAGCAGAAAAATTTATCCAGATATGAGTTATCGAAAAAAAGTGGGATTCCGTATACAACATTGACTGATCTCATACAAAAAAGAACGCGCTTAGAGAAAAGCAGTGCGGAGACTGTATATAAACTTTCAAAGGTAATGGGAATTTCGATGGATGAATTATTCTTGCTATGTATCGAAGAAGAAGCTGTTAATGAATAAAGAATGAAACGAAAAGGTGTGTCCGAATCGGACACAAAACAGAGAGGAGTTGTCAACATGGAAAAACGCTGCAGCTTTGAGCTATTTAAGAGCAATGTATGTCATTGGTTAAAAGAAGAGGGAGATATTGATTTCTTAATAGAAGCATTGGAAGCAGATACCATTCGGAAATACTATAATAAAAAATGGTATCCAGAATGTTTTTATTTGCTGGCAATGGTAGACTATATCAGCAAACAAAATGATATACCAATTTGTACTGATTATGATGACTTGAGACAGCAACGAATGCAGGAACTTATATATCCAGTGGGAATTCTCATTACAGCTAACGTATTGGAAGATGATAAAATAAAGGAAGATGCGGTTAAAAATGCAATTCCTGAGTTCTTAAAATATAATATTGTGGAGAATGAGGTGCGAAATGTCATCTGATGAAAAGAGATTAGGAACTTTTACGAGTGGCAATTTGGATGAGTATTTAAAGGAAGTGGCAAAAGAGTATAGGAAAATGGGTGGAAAATCCATGCCAGCTGAAATTATTTTAATAGGTGGAGCAGCAGTAATTGCGAATTATGGCTTTCGGGAAATGACAACAGATATTGATGCAATTATTCATGCAACATCAGCAATGAAAGATGCAATCAATATTGTTGGAGATCGACACCATTTGCAAAATGGCTGGTTAAATACAGATTTTTTAAGAACTGCCTCCTATTCGTCAAAATTGGAGCAATATTCAACGTATTATCGTACATTTGGTGGAGTTATGAGTGTAAGGACGGTTCAAGCGGAATATTTGATTGCGATGAAATTACGATCAGGCAGATTGTATAAGAATGATCAATCTGATATTGTAGGAATTTTAGAAGAACATGTAAATCGTGGAGAGCCGATTACAATGGATAGAATTACACAAGCGGTTACAAATCTATATGGAGGTTGGGAACAGATACCGGAAACATCACGATTGTTTTTTCAGAAAATCACGAAAAGCGGAAATTATCAAAAAGAATATAGAGTGGCTCGACAAGAAGAAATCAATAATAAGGAGATGCTGATTGAATTTGAAGACCAATATCCGGGTGTGACAACTTCAGAGAATGTAGATCAGATCATAAAGAACTTAAGAAAAAAGAAGCAGGATAGAGGTCAAACGATTGGTGCGTTGCGCCGCCGAGAGCAGGAGGCAGAACAAGAAATTGATGAGGAAGAGGATTTAGAAAGATAGAGAACAATATATAATCGTAGCGTGTCCGAATCGGACACACTATATCTAACTTTGTCATGGGATACTGATAGATTGATGAAGAATTTAATGAGGTGAAAAGTATTGGATAATAAAAAGGTTCAGACATTAGATGGAGAAATTATGCTGGTGCAGGAAGTACCCTGTCAGGTGAAATTAAAGGATCATCAATGGACAGTTGCTTTTTCGTATCATAAAGAGCTGGTATCTTTAAAAGTATGTAAAGAAGATGCTTTGCCAGAGTGCTTCATTCGGACGATTACTCAATGGGCAGTAGAAGACTATCTGGAAGAACGGAGGTTTGAAGAAATATGCCAGTCTATGAATTGATGAGGAAAGATCAACGTGTTACTGTCTTAGCGGTAAATAAAACGGGTGGAATTGAAAAATGTGACTATAAAAATATAAATCAGGAAATAGCGCCATTACAGGAACGAATCTGTATTGACTGGATTGAACGTTGGTGGAATAAACGAGCGGTTCCTCTTAATCAGGGAAAAATTAAAGAAATTCTGGAACAGCAGGGAGTATCCTGTCCAGAAGCATATTTAGTAAAAAATCTGGGGTTGAGTTTAACTGATTTCTATTGGATTCGTCCATTTGGATCTGAACTGACATGGAAAATGGTCAGTCTCTATCAGAATGAGTTCCGTGGAAATTTAGAGATTGCAGGCAAAAGAGCGTCTGCATCCAACGGCAGAATATTGACGTATACACCAGATAGTACGTTGCAGGGGGCGCTGGAAAAAAGCTGGATCGTGCTTGATCACGAGCGCTACCTGTTAAAAGGAAACCGTGATGCCTACTCAACGGAAAGCATCAATGAAGTATTTGCTTCGCATTTACATAAGATGCAGGAATACGATAACTATGCATCTTATGAACTGATGAAAATCAAGGGAGCAAAGTACGATTACGGTTGTTATGTAAAAGCGTTTACCAGTGAGCAAAAGGAACTGGTGTCGGCTTATGCAGTAGTGACATCCGAGAGGCAGCGAAATGATTGCTCAACATATGAGCATTTCATTCAGATCTGCGGAAAGCATGGAATGGATACAGTTCAGCTTCGTCATGACTTGGAATATCAAATCATGACGGATTTTATTCTTTCCAATGTAGACCGACATTTCAATAATATCGGTGTGCTGCGTGATGCAGAAAGTTTGCAGTTCTTGCGTATGGCACCCATTTTTGATAGTGGAAAGTCTTTGTTTGTTTCAGAGCCAATTCCGGCGGAAGAGGAACTGCGAAAAATTAAAACAGCAAGCTTTGCCGGAACAGAATTGGGAATGCTCAAATATGTAAAGGATCGTTCGACTGTAGATGTTGCAAAGCTTCCGTCAGCAGAGTTCCTTTGGCAGCTTTATCAAAAAGATAGCCGAATGGATGAAACGAGGGCAAAGCTGGTCTGTGATCGGTACGAAAAGAAAGTAGAGTTGTTTCAGAGATGGCAACAAGGTCAAGATTTAAGTCCGAGAAGGTTCTATAAAAACTACAGGACAGTTCAAATGCAGAAACAGAATTGGGAAGAACAAGACGAAGAACTTGAACGTTAAAAATGCAGACTAGAGTATACCGTATTCTGCATGAAAAAAACAAAAGATAAGTGTAAAAATAGAGTCTGATTTTCTTTTAAATGCGGTTTGCAGAGAAAATCAAGGCTCTATTTTTACACTTTTTTTGAATGGAGGCAAGAGATGAGAATTGCTTACGTGCGAGTTAGTACAGAAGAACAAAATGAAGCTAGACAACGCGAAGCGTTGAAGCAATACCACATAGAAAAGTGGTATTGCGAAAAAAGGTCGGCAAAAGATACGAACCGTCCGCAGTTAGAGGCAATGCTGGAATTTGCCAGAAGCGGAGATACCGTCTATATTCATGATTTCTCACGTTTGGCAAGGAATACGCGGGACTTATTGCAGTTAGTTCAGAGGATGCAGCAGAAAGGAATACAGCTAATAAGTTGCAGGGAACAGATTGATACGGCAACTGCAACCGGAAAGCTGATGTTGACGATGCTCGCTGCAATCAATGAATTCGAGCGCGATATCCTTTTGGAACGGCAGAGAGAAGGCATTGCCATTGCAAAACGGGAGCATCGGTATCAAGGCCGGAAGCGTATTCAACCGCCAGAAGGCTTTAGATTGCTGTATGAAAAGTACCAGGCACATAAAATTACAAAGGCTGAAATCGCAAGGCAGTTAAATATTAGCCGACCAACAGTTGATCGCTTGATTAAAGATGTAGAAACGGGCTGTAAAGTAAGATCCTGAAAGGATGTTACTTTACAGGTCGTAAGCAAAAGGGTAGCTGCTAGGCAGCGTAGGGGAATTGCAGATTCCCCTGTTGAATACGGAAAACAAGAAACAGAGGCTTGAAAAAAGAATAAAAGTCTGCTATGATTATATTAACACGTTAATTCGTGAAAGCGATAATTAACTTTTGGAAAGGAAATGGTGAAATCATGGCAAGACTTACACGAGCTGATCGAATCAAAATGGAAACATTGTTGAATGCAGGGCATAGTGTGCAGGAAGTGGCAGATGAATTGCATGTGCATCGTGCGACAATATATCGTGAGTATAATCGTGGAAAGTATATGCATCGAAATTCCGATTACACAGAAGAAGAACGATATAGCAGTGATTTGGAGCAAAAGGCACATGACTGGTATGTAACTGGAAAAGGACGCCCATTGAAGGTGCGGAATGATATTGAGTATATAAAAAGACTTGAACAGAAAATTTTGGAGGATAAGCTCAGTCCAGAAGCAGCGATAAATGTATTAAAGGAAGAAAACTGTGAAACAACAATCAGTGTGCGTACTGCGTATCGGTATATAGATGATGGAGATGTTTTTCCGAAGCTGACCAACGCAGACCTACCTGTAAAAGGAAAGAAGAAAAAGAAAGAGAAACAGATCAAAGTGCAGAAGAGAGCGAGCGCAGGTGTCAGTATCGAAAAACGTCCCGCTGAGGTGGACAGCCGTGATGAATTTGGACATTGGGAGATGGACACTGTAAAGGGAAAGAAAGGAGTTACAAAGTCCTGCCTGCTTGTTTTGTCGGAGCGTAAAACTAGAATGGAATTGATATTTAAGATGGATGATCAGGGAGCTGCTTCCGTAGTAGAGGCGCTTGATTCGCTGGAAAGAAAATGGGGAGAACAATTCCCAATTATGTTCAAAACCATCACGGTAGACAATGGTGTTGAATTTTCGGATACGGAAGGAATTGAGCATTCTGTATTCGATAGCCAGAAAAAACGTACATCGCTGTTTTATTGTCATGCGTACTCCAGTTGGGAAAGAGGAACTAACGAAAACATCAATAAGATGATTCGCCGTCATATTCCGAAGGGGGTAGATTTTGATGATAAGACAGAAAACGATATCATATATATCGAAAGCTGGATAAACAGTTATCCTCGCAGGATGTTTCGTTTTCAGACCTCCAAAGCACTTTTTGAGGCAGAATTAAAGCAGTTTGGATAAGAAAAGGTCTTGGCAGTATGATATGTAAAGCTGCCAAGACAAATTTTTTTGAAAAAATGTCGTAAAACTATTGACAACCAACCATCCTGAAAACAATCAGAAAAAACGGTTGCAATTTTGTCCCCTTTGTGATACACTGATTCAAGTGTTATTGTTATCGTGTGATAACGAATTATTTTAATAAGGAATGGGGTTTGGCATGTCAGTATTAAAGATTATTGTTACTGTTATCTATTGCATTATTGCAATTGCATTTACCGCTTCTGTACTGATGCAGGAGGGAAAATCCGCAGGCTTAGGCGCGATCGGCGGTATGGCTGAGAGCTACTGGGGCAAGAATAAGGGACGTTCCATGGAGGGAAAGCTGGAAAGATTCACTCTGATCGGAGCAATTATTTTCTTTGTCGGAGCAATTCTCCTGAATATGAATTTTTAATCAACAAAAGAAGCGGCTGTCGCAGATTGCGGCGGCCGCTTTGTGCCATTTTTAAGATCAGCAGCTCCTATATCAGTATACCCACTACACGGGATATCCATATGACACCATATGATATCACATGACACCACATAACACGATGTAACGAAACAATCACTAATTGGAAAGAAGTTTAGTAAGATAAAATAATATGAAACAGTATAAAGAAAAGACAGAAAAACAATATAAAAATTTTGATACATCTTCTGATACATCTTTCGATACATCCGTTTTCGAGCACGAAAACGGGAAGAAAAAGATGCTCTTAGAGTTGATGTATGATAAGAATTATCGTCCGATGAAGCTAAAGGAGCTTTGTGTACTGCTCGAGGTCCCGCGTGAGCGCCGTTATGAGCTGGAGACCGCATTAAATCAGCTCGTTGACGAGGGAAAGATCGGTATTTCCGCTCACGGCAAATATGGAAAGCCTGAGCTGTTTACCCTTAAGGGTTCCTTTACCTCCACAAATCGAGGTTTTGGCTTTGTTACAGTAGAAGGAAAGGAAAATGATATATTTATCGCTCCGGATAACACGTTAGGTGCCCTTCCAGGCGATGTTGTTCTTGTATCGGTAATTTCCCATTCCAATGGCAGCCGACGCGAGGAAGGACGCATTGTGCGCATCCTAGAGCATACACTGACAAGTGTTGTCGGTACCTTCCAGAAGAATAAGAACTTTGGCTTTGTCCTCCCAGACAATCAGCGCATTCCGAGAGACTTCTTTGTAGAAAAGGGAAAAGATATGGATGCGAAAAATGGCGATAAGGTCGTAGCCACGATTCTCGATTACGGCAGTGTCCATAAGAATCCGCAGGTTGAGATTACTGAGATTCTTGGTGCGAAGAATGAGCCAGGCACTGATATCTTAAGTATTGTAAGAAGCTACGGCATTCCGGAAGAGTTCCCGCAGGAGGTACTCGATTCGCTCGACTCAATTCCAGACGAGGTAACCGAAGAGGAGAAGGTTGGCCGCCGTGATATCCGCAGTCTTCACACCGTCACCATCGATGGTGAAGATGCGAGAGACTTAGACGATGCGATCTCGCTCACCTTTGAGAATGGCATTTATCACCTCGGTGTCCATATCGCTGACGTTACGCATTATGTAAAAGAGGGATCTTTGCTCGACGAAGAGGCCGTTAAGCGTGGCACGAGTGTCTATCTGACCGATCGCGTAATCCCGATGCTTCCGCGCAAACTCTCAAACGGCATTTGCTCCTTAAATGCTGGTACAGACCGTTTAGCTTTATCTTGCTTTATGGATATCGATGAGAATGGAACCATGATCAACCATGAGATCTGCGAGACTTTGATTCACGTTGACCGCCGCATGACCTATACAATGGTAGCAAGTCTTTTAGACGGCATGGAGTCGCCAGAAGAATATAAGAATTTCGTCGCTGATTTCAAACTTATGAAGCAGCTTTCTGATTTGCTTCGTGATAAGCGCTTTGGGCGCGGTGCGATTGATTTTGATTTCCCAGAATCAAAGATCATTCTCGATGAGAAAGGTCGTCCGGTAGAGATCAAGGCATATGAGCGCTCCGCCGCAACTCGATTGATCGAGGATTTCATGCTTCTGACAAATGAGACCATTGCAGAGGAATATTACTGGCTGGAGCTTCCATTTGTCTATCGTATCCATGAGAATCCAGACGAGGAGAAGCTTCGTGCATTTGCCACCTTCATCAATAACTTCGGCTATTCGCTTCATCTGACGAATCACACGATTCACCCGAAGGAGCTGCAAAAGCTGCTTAGCCGTATCGAAGGAAGCGATGCGGAAGGCCTGATTTCTCGTATTTTGCTTCGCTCCATGAAGCAGGCAAAGTATTCACCGGAAAATCTCGGCCACTTCGGATTATCGGCAAAGTATTATTGTCACTTTACCTCACCGATTCGCCGTTATCCGGATTTGCAGATTCATCGCATCATCAAAGAGCAGCTGCATGGTGAGCTGAACGAGGCACGCCAGGAGCATTACGATCACATTCTTCCGGGCGTTTGCGACAGTTCCAGCAAACTTGAGCGCCGCGCAGATGAGGCAGAGCGTGAGACCGATAAGCTCAAAAAAGCACAGTATATGCGCCGCCATATCGGCGATGTCTATGAGGGCGTTCTCTCTGGCGTGACTGCATATGGCTTCTATGTGGAGCTTGAGAACACCGTTGAAGGTCTTGTGCGCGCCGCAAACTTAGACGATGATTATTACATTTATGATCAGGAGCATTATCAGATGGTCGGTGAGATGACAGGACGCACCTTCCGCATCGGACAGACCGTATCCGTTGTTGTTGTCGATGCGGACACACTCACCAAACAGATTGAATTTTTACTCTACTATCCAGAAGAAGATTGGTTAAAGGGGGAAACAAGACATGGCAAAAGAAAGCCGAAAACTCATCGCAAATAACAAAAAAGCGTTCCACGACTACTTTATCGAGGATACCTGGGAGGCAGGCATTGCGCTCGTTGGTACCGAGGTAAAGTCGCTTCGTATGGGAAAGTGCAGCCTGAAAGAGTCCTTCATTCAAATTCACAAGGGCGAGGTCTTTATCTACAACATGCACATCAGTCCTTACGAGAAGGGAAATATCTTTAATAAAGATCCTCTGCGCGCCAGAAAGCTTCTGGTTCATCGCTATGAGATCAACAAGATTATCGGAAAGATTGATCAGAAAGGCTATACACTTGTTCCACTTCAGATCTATTTCAAGGGAAGCCTTGTAAAAGTAGAATTTGCTCTGGCAAAGGGTAAAAAGCTCTATGATAAGCGTGCCGATATCGCAAAGAAGGACACCAGAAGAGAAGCCGAGAGAGAGTTCAAGGTATCGAATCTGTATTAAAACAACATTTAAAATACTCGTATTTAAAGCTGGGCTGTCAAATTGATGTGCCCAGCTCTTTTCATAAAAAAAGACCTTTGGTTACCCAAAGATCTCTAAGTGGAGCTGAGGGGAATCGAACCCCTGTCCGAAAGCCCATTCATTAAAGCTTCTTCCATCACAGTTGCTCTACATTCATTCCCTCATCCGACCGCCGAACAACAGGCTGCCAGACTCAGTAGCTTCATAAATCTCTTACCATCGCAAAGCTTAGACGGTAAGGTGCCCCGCAAAGTCGATGCCAGATTCTTAAGCAGCAGGTGACTTAAGGCTGACAGCTGCCCTTAGGCAGCGTATGCTAATTCGTTGTTAGCGTTTATATTTATTATCCGACTTTTAACGTGGATCCGGACCACGGATGGCTACTCTAACTTCAAAACCCCCGTCGAAACCAGTACAACCCCGGGAATACATTCCGGTACAAACTTGCACGGTCACTAACAGTTACATACTATTATTTATAATAGCACAGCATCACAAATCTGTCAACTGTACTTTTAAAAAAAATCAATAGCCTTTTTTCATACAATATGCTAAAATGAAGTCAAAGAAAGTAATAGCAAATATTCTGAAAGCAAGAATCAAAAGCATCAACAAAAAAGTATCAGCAAAAGACGAGAGGAGACCGGATAACGATTATGCAAAATAATTTGACAAAACTGGCACTGGAAGCTTCCCTAAAAAATCTACTGTTAAAAAAACCAGTCGACAAAATTACCATCACTGATCTGACAAACGACTGTGGTATCACACGTATGACATTCTATTATCATTTTAAAGATATTTATGATCTTGTTGAATGGTCCTGCTATGAGGATGCCGCAAACGCTTTACAGGGAAAGAAAACCTATGAGACCTGGCAGGAAGGACTCATGCAGATCTTTGAGGCTGTGATGGAGAATAAACCATTTATCATGAATGTCTATCATGCACTCAGTCGTGAGCAGATTGAAAATTATTTGTTTCATTTGACGCGCGATCTGATTATGAATGTAATTTTAGAGTGCTCAAAAGGAATGAACATCCGTCCAGAAGAGCAAAGCTTTATTGCTGATTTCTATAAATACAGCTTTGTCGGTGTCATGCTCGACTGGATTAAAAAGGGCATGAAGGAAAATTATCATGAAATTGTAGATGACATCTGCACAACCATGAGCGGAAACATCAAAAACTCGCTTCAAAACTTTGCAGAGAAGAGAAAATAATCCAAAACAGGAAACTTTTTTATCAAAACAGGGACTTTGATCAAATTTTTGTCATTGCCCCTGTTTTGTATATGTATCTTTTTTGATTTATGAGTTAAGATAACATCATCAACAAAGTAACAACAAAGCAAACACAAAATGAAAGGTGGTACTGATGATGTCAGGAAAGAAAAGTACATTAAAGAAAGCAACTGCAGTTGCAGCGGGTGTAGGTGCTGCATATCTGGCAATAAAGAAGGAAAATGAGAAAAAGGCTTCTGAAAAGCAGGCTGCCCAGAACAGTAATTATAGAAATACCGAGCGCGGCAGATATGATAAGAACAGTAAGGGTATTTATTATACCAATGGTAACTATGAAGCATTTGCAAGACCAGAAAAGCCAGAAGGCATTGATGAAAAGCACGCTTACATTGTAGGTAGTGGACTTGCCGCTCTGTCAGCAGCATGCTTCTTAGTACGCGATGGCCAGATGCCAGGTTCCCATATCCACATCTTAGAGGCTATGGATATCGCAGGTGGTGCATGTGATGGTATCTTTGATCCATCCCGCGGCTATATCATGAGAGGCGGACGTGAGATGGAGAACCATTTCGAGTGTCTGTGGGATCTGTTTCATAGCATTCCATCCCTTGAGATTCCAAACGCATCCGTTCTGGACGAGTTCTATTGGCTGAACAAGCATGATCCAAACTACTCCCTCTGCCGTGCAACTGAGAATTGCGGCAAGGATGCTCATACCGATGGTAAATTCAACTTAAGTCAGAAGGGCTGCATGGAGATCATGAAGCTGTTCATGACAAAGGATGAAGATCTGTACGATAAGACCATCGAGGATGTATTCGATGATGAAGTATTCAATTCCACCTTCTGGATGTATTGGCGTACCATGTTCGCATTCGAGAACTGGCACAGCGCACTGGAGATGAAGCTGTACTTCCAGCGTTTCATCCATCACATTTCTGGTCTGCCAGATTTCAGTGCTCTGAAGTTCACCAGATACAATCAGTATGAGTCTCTGATTCTTCCAATGCAGAAGTACCTTGAGGCAGCTGGCGTTGAATTCCGTTTCGGCGTAGAAGTTACAAATGTTATCTTCGAATTCAAGGATGGAAAGAAAATTGCATCTGCTATCGAGTGCAAGAAAAACGGTGTAGAGGAAGGTATCGTTCTGACCGAGAATGACCTTGTATTCGTTACAAACGGAAGCTGTACAGAGGGCACCATCTACGGCGATCAGAATCACGCACCAAACGGTGACGCTGAGGTTCGTACAAGCGGCTGCTGGAACCTGTGGAAGAACATCGCAAAGCGGGATCCGTCCTTTGGTCATCCAGAGAAGTTCTGCTCCGATATCACAAAGACCAACTGGGAGTCTGCTACCGTTACTACACTGGATGACAAGATCATTCCGTATATCACCAACATCTGCAAGCGCGATCCAAGAACCGGAAACGTTGTTACCGGCGGTATCGTAAGCTGCGTTGATTCCAATTGGCTGATGAGCTGGACAATCAACCGTCAGGGACAGTTCAAAGAGCAGGATAAGGATAAGGTTTGCGTATGGGTATACGGTCTGTTCACCGATAAGCCAGGCAACTTCGTTAAGAAGCCGATGAGAGAGTGTACCGGTAAGGAAATCACCGAAGAGTGGCTGTATCACTTAGGTGTTCCGACCGATCAGATCCCAGAACTTGCTGAAAACAGCGCAGTATGTGTACCGACCATGATGCCATATATCACCGCATTCTTCATGCCGCGTACAAAGGGTGACCGCCCGGACGTTATCCCGGATGGCTGTGTAAACTTCGCATTCTTAGGACAGTTCGCTGATACACCTCGTGACACCGTATTCACCACTGAATATTCCGTAAGAACCGCTATGGAGGCTGTTTATGGACTGCTTGGCGTAGACAGAGGTGTTCCGGA
>CAVCXB010000060.1:0-17714 GCA_963605535.1 Wujia chipingensis | reverse complement strand
ACACCGGATTGGCGTGCAAAGAGCATTCAGGAGCATAATTTTAAACATGCCTCTGCACCATTTTCCGGCCATCAGCTTGGACGCAGCCAACCGGGTGTCTTTGCCGAGCGTTTTCTAATCCCAGATGCGGACACGACACTCGCAAAGATTCCAGAAGGGATCAGCTTAGAGCAGGCACTGATGTGTGTTGACGTTGTGACAACAGGCTTTACCGGAGCGCAAAACGCAAACATCAAATTCGGTGATACCGTCGTTGTTATGGGAATCGGACCGATCGGTCTGATGGCAGTAGCAGGAGCCGCACACCTAGGAGCAGCAAGAATTCTTGCTGTCGGCAGCAGACCGCTCTGTGTAAAAACAGCTTACGAGTTTGGCGCAACCGAGGTATTAAGCTATAAAGATGGCGATATCGTCAAGCAGGTGATGGAGCGCACAAACGGCGTCGGTGCCGACAGCGTAATCATTTGCGGTGGAAACGATGAGGTATTCGCACAGGCAATCGACATGGTGCGCTACGGCATCGGAACCGTCTCTAACGTTAATTATTTTGGCGGAACTGGAAATCTGCCGTTTCCGAAATTTTCTGGTGGACGCGGCATGGCAGGAAAAACCATCCGCACCGAGCTGGCAGAGGGTGGACGCGCCCGCATTGAGCGTATGCTCGCCATGGTACAGTACGGCAGAATCCATCCAGAGAAGCTCGTCACCCATCATCTTCACGGACTCGATCAGGTCGAGGAGGCGTTGTATCTGATGCGCGATAAGCCGGCCGATCTCATCAAAGTGATGGTTACGATGGAATAAAAATTGTTCATGGGGCACGAAAATTTAGGAAAGCCCCGAGGCGAAAAGAAAAAGAAAGTTAAAAGCGAAAAGAAAGTTAGAAGGCACGTTCATGAAAACAATCAGTATTGTAGTGCCCTGTTATAACGAAGAGGAGAATGTTCAGGCGATGGCTGATGCGCTTCGCGAAACATTCAAAAAGGAGCTTCCGGCCTACCGCTACGAAATCCTTTTTATCGACAACGCTTCAAAAGACAGGACAAGAGACATTATCCGAAAACTCTGCGAAGAGGATAAGGGAATCAAGGGAATTTTTAATGCGAAAAATTTCGGACAGTTCAACTCACCGTACTACGCTATGCTCCAGACAACAGGAGATGCCACGGTATTGATGGCTGCCGATTTTCAGGACCCGGTCGAGATGATCCCAAAGTATGTAAAAGAGTGGGAGAACGGGTACAAAATTGTAATTGGAATCAAAAAGTCCAGCCAGGAAAACAAGATCATGTACTGGCTTCGCGGCTGTTACTATAAATTGATCAAAAAGCTCTCCGATGTAGAGCAGATCGAGCAGTTTACCGGTTTTGGTCTCTATGATAAGAAGTTTATAAATGTCATGAGAGAACTTGACGATCCGACACCATTCCTTCGAGGCATCGTAGCGGAGCTTGGCTTTAAGCGAAAGGAAATTCCTTACGAGCAGCCAAAGAGACGTGCAGGAAAGACAAGCAACAATTTCTATCGCCTGTACGATGCCGCAATGTTAAGCATCACTTCTTATACGAAGGTAGGACTTCGACTGGCAACCTTTATCGGTATGACCGTCGGCTGCATCAGCTTGATCGTTGCCATCGTCTATCTGATTTTAAAGCTTCTGTTCTGGGACAACTTCCCGGCAGGTATGGCACCGCTTTTGATTGTCACATGTCTGCTTGGTTCCATGCAGCTGTTCTTCATCGGTATGATTGGTGAGTATATCATGAGCATCAATGACCGCGTAAAGAAGCGTCCGCTTGTCGTAGAGGATGAGCGTCTGAATTTTGCAGAATCGTCTAAAAATACAGATAACATAGAACATGCAAACAAAACAGAGCATGTAAATAAGGTAGAAGCTGCAGGAAATGCAGATAAGGCAGGGCGTGCGAATAAGACAGAGACAGCCGAATGAGAGGAAGAAAAGTGGAATTTGACAAGACAACACAGGATGCGTTAAAACTGATTCACGAGGGAAATCATATCATCTTTCGTGAGGTGGGGCGCGTCTGTGAGAAGTATCATTTGAATTATTTTTTAGACAGCGGAAATCTGATCGGTGCAGTGCGTGAAAAATCCGATATCCCGTGGGATGACGATGCGGACATCGCAATGACGAGAAAAGATTTTGAGATATTCCGAAAGGTTGCGCGCACCGAGTTGAAGGATGGCTTTGCTTATGTGGAGCCGGACGAATTAAATGGCGCATTCTATGATTTTGTGCCGCGCGTTGTCATGCTGGATTCAACGATGCGCGAGAATAATGCGGAGCAGAAATATTATGGAAATGGAATTCATAATCACATGCGTACCGATATTTTTATCGTTGACGACGTTTCCGACAACATGCTCAAGCATAAGTTTTGCCATGCATTGCTGATTCTTGTATATGGCATGTGTATGGGACGCCGCTATAAGTTGGATTTATCCGAATACAAGGGCGCATCCAAGATCGTGGTTGCAATTCTTTCCGTGATTGGACGGCTATTTCCGGTGAAGACGCTTGTTCATTGGTACGATGCGATCAGCAAGATGGAGCGCGGTCAAAACAAAAAGTACAAGCGCTGCTATTACAGCAATTGCCTGTTTCCGGATTTAGGAAAAATCTACAAGGCAGAGTGGTTTGATCATGCTGTCGACTTAGAAGTGGACGGTGAAAAATTCCCGGGGCCGTGCGGCTACCATGAGGCACTCACAATGCTGTATGGCGATTACATGACACCGACACCGGCAGGAGAGCGAGAGCTTGCGCATTGCGATCCAAAGTTTGTCACCTTATCCTATAAAGAAGATACAAAAAAAGAAAACAACAAAGAGAATAAGGAAAAGAAAACAAACGCAAAAGGTGCTGGTACAAAGGGAGAGAAGAAGCAATGACACAAAAGCAGTCAAAGGTAAAATCGGGCTTACGCCGGTTTGCGGGGGATATGATTTATAGCCTTGCCGGGCTGATGATCCTGAATATGACGCTTTCGTTTGGGGTATATCCGTTTTTGAGAAGCCGAATGGGGGCGGACGGAAGCGGAAAAATGCTGTTCTTTACGGCGATCATGGGACTGATGGCATCGGCTGTCGGTTCCGGTATCAACTATGGACGAATGAAGGCATCCACACGCCATGAGACAGCAAATGGCGATTACAACCGTCTTCTGGTATTCACCGCACTATTGTGTGCGATTGTCACCGTAGTGGCGATCTGCGTGAAAAAGGATACCGCGGGCGCACTTCCTGTTTCCATCGGTGTGTTGATTTTTGTGACAACGGTTCGCTACTATGCCGATGTGGAGTATCGTTTAAGCTTAAATTACAAAGGATTCTTCTTCTACTATTTACTCGTTGCAGTCGGCTATGCGCTTGGCATGGCGCTGTATCCGATCAGCCATTCATGGGTCAGCATTTTTATTTTTGGAGAGGTGTTCGGACTATTATTTGTCACGGTCACAGGAAGCGTCTTCAAGCGACCATTTTTTGAAAAGAGCCGTTTCTTTAAGGAAGATGCAAGGACATGCGTTTCACTTTCCTCGGCATATCTGTTATCCGATTTTGTCACATACACCGACCGCGTCGTGCTGCCGATGACCGCAGGAGATGCCGCTTCGTATTACTTTTTTATCGCAAGTACAGTAGGAAAGATGAGTTCACTCATCTCCACGCCGCTTAACGGCGTAATCACAGGTCATCTGGCACGCTATCAGGGCAAGATCACAAAGAAGATGTTAGCCTGTGTGTTTGGTGCATTGTCGGCACTGGCAGTTGTGTTGATTGCAGGAACGACAGTCGGCTCTCATATTTATGTTTATCTCTTTTATCGGGAAGATTATGAGGTTGTCAAAAATCTGTTTTTACTGGCAAATGCCGGACAGGTCTTTTTCTTTATGAGTAATACGATGATGACTGTTGTGCTTCGCTTCGCACCGGAGCGTTATCAGCTGATCATGGGTGTCATCTATGCGGTATTGTTTTTTGCGGCAGTGGTTCCGGCGATGTATTTTTACAAGATCTGGGGCGCTGTATGGGGCCTTCTTGCCGTCAATGTCGTTAAATTTTTACTGATCACGATGCTTGGTTTTCTGGCACTGTCAAAGAATGAAAAAGCAAGTGATCCTGCAAACTAGTAGTAGAATTGTAGAAAGGGCGTGAAAAGAAAATGAGTCAAAAACATCAAAAAAGTTCAACACATACGCTGTCGGTCAATTCGATTGCAGAAAAGCCGCTTCTGATCTGGGATTATCTGATATTTGCCATCATCGCGATTTTCTGTTTTCTGGTATTTCAGCAGTCCGATCTGCTGCATACGGCAGGCTGCAGCTATGGCTATTTAAATGGACATTTCCGCGACTTCTATGATTACTGCGGTACGTTCGATATTCATCCGGCTTATATGCCAAGTTTCTATTTGCTCTTTGCAATCTGGAATATTCCGATGCGTCTGTTTGGTGTCGTAACATTCCCAACAGAGGATTTGCCGCTGCTTGCCGTCATGTGGGCAAAGCTGCTGCCATGTCTGATCTATGTGGCAAGCGGCGTGTTGATTGATCACATTGCCATTCTTGCCGGAATGGGCAGCAAAAAGTCAAAGCTGTGCGCGTATGCATGCCTTACGATGCCAGTTGCCTTTTATGCACAGTTTATCTTCGGTCAGTATGACATTATCATGACCTTTTGTGTGCTTCTTGGCGTTTACTATTATTTAAAGAAGAAGGACGTCTGGTTTATTTTCTGGTTTGCCATTGCAATGACCTTTAAGTATTCCGCGCTGTTAATCTTTGCGCCGCTTCTTCTGTATCGCGAGAAGAATGTATGGAAAATTCTTGTTTCCTGCGTACTGTTGATGATTCCATTTGTGTTAGAATTCTTCGTCTATCGAAACAGCCCAGTTTTTCAGGCATATGTGTTTGGTTTCGGCGGAAACGCAGTCAGCAGCCCGACCGGCTATATCATGAACGCAGGTTATTATACTGGATTTGAGCTGTCCACCTTCCACTATGAGGTCAGCTTTGCGGTTTTGGCATTTGGTGCACTGTGCGCGTGGTGCTACTTTAACAGGCCTTCCGACAGACAGAATTTCATCAACACTGTATTTTATATCTGCTGTTTGGCATTCTTTGTTTTATTTGGATTGTCCAAATGGCATCCACAATGGCTGCTGTTTGCGGTACCATTCTGGGTCATCAGTGCATTTCTTCATAAAGATACGAAAATTTTTATGATTTTGGACTTGATTTTTATGGTGGTTTATACCATATTTAATGTGGAGATGATTCCAAACAATGTCGATCAGGCGATGTTCAATAACGGCATCCTTGGATCACTTGTAAATGGAAACATCGGTACCGAGCTGATGATGGAGGATTTGATTGGAAAGCTGGATCGAAGCCTTTGCTTATCCATCTTGACCATGATGATGCTCGTCTATGCGGTATTCAAGCATCCAAAGTATTGCGCTGAAAATCCGGCGCAGGAAGTAAACTGCATGGGCTGGATGCGTACCCGTTTTATCGGTGGTGTCGCAGTCTTTGTCATTCCGGCGTTTGTGTGTTTGATGGCATACTTCAAAGCACCGTATGCTGGATACAAGGTAGAAGATGTACACAGTCAGGTGCAGCTTTGCGAGCTGGGCGATGAAGTCAGTCAGACCTTCTGTGCAACCGGCAATTCCATCGACAAGATTCGTTTTGTTGTCGGTGTCAACGACCGTGTCAACAACGGATACGTGAAGCTGACCGTAAAGGACAGCGAGGGTACGATTCTGTATGAGGAAGATTGGCAGACATCCGGCTGGCTTGAAGATCGCATCGTCACCGCAAAATTAAATGGTGTGCCGACCACGCCGGGCGAGTATTACACCGCGGTGTTTGAGGTCACACAGGCAAATGGGGATTATGCGGTATCCATCTATCGCTCAGAGGACAATGTAACAGGTGACAAAAAAGAGATCGCAGAGGCTGATGGAAAGAAGCAGAAGTATCAGCTGGAGATGATCGTCTATCAATAAGAAGAAAGGCGTAGGTGTTTTTTATGACACAAATTGAATTCGTCATAGAGTTAGAGCAGGCGCTTCGTGGAAATGTGGACGAGCGCGTGATTCGGGAAAATGTAAAATATTATAACGATTATATCAGCGAGCAGAAGGCAGCAGGAAAGTCCGAGGAGGAAATCTTTGCGTCTCTTGGAAGTCCACGCTTGATTGCAAAGACCATTATTGATACCTCTGGTGAAGCAAACACACAGGGAAGCAGTCGTGCTGGAAGCTATAACTATAGCACGGGAAGCTCAAATGACAGTTCAAACGGCGGCGAGGGCTGGAGCTTTAGCTGGATGAAAGAGACGGCATCCCAAAGCTGGCTGACAAAGATTATTGCAATTGTAGCAGTGATTGCGATTGCATTTTTGATACTAAGCATTATCGGCTGGGTTGCGAAAATCTTGTTTAAGCCGGCAGTTGTCGTGCTGGCTATTGCAGCTATATATTATCTGGTCAAAAGATCGTCAAACAAATAAAAAACGTGACGAAAATGTCATGCATAAACAAACCTTCTGGTGCCATACTAGATGTGAAGGCAAAAGCAAGCCTTTTTCAATCTAGTACACATCAGGAGGTTTTTTATTATGAGAAATTATAATGATTCCGAGAACTGTTACAACAAGAAGGCACAGAATAATGCGCAGAACCAGGCTCAGAATTCCTACAGCAACAGAACCACGGATTCTTATAGCAATCGAACTACAGATTCCTATAATTCCTGCGAGAACAGAGCACAGAATTCTCAGAACTGCCGCAACACAAAGGAAGAAAATTTAATGACCGACTGCCACAGGGATAAGGACACATCCGGGAAGGACTCTGAGGACGAGTGGAAGAACGTCAGTAATTCCAGAAATGCCGCAAAATCCTATCAGGCACGAAACGCAGCCGATAACTGCAAGAGACAGTAATCTGGAAGGGTATCGCGAAGTGTAGTTTCAGAATGCAGCTCGGAAGGCTATCACATATAGTCTAAGAGTGTGGCCCGCGAGTTCAGCGAGGGGCGTAAGCATCCGCGAAAGCGGCTGCGGCGAAGTGTTTGTCGGCGCCCCTTCTTCCCGCGGCGCCTGGTTTTGATTGTTCACGGGACTCCTTCGCAAACGCTTCCACACGGGCGGCTGCGTAGCAGACGTTAGCGCCTTCGTAAATCATATTTGCCTCAACCGCCCTAGCGAAGATTATGAAGGTGATCTGTTAGTTGCTTGACAGGTAACTAACAAAATGATACTATTTTTAAGGAATAAGAAGCTTTTTGTCCGTTTACATATAAAAAGCAAAATGATATAGTTTAGGAGTATTTCAAAATGAAAGGAAAAAGAGGTCAAATAGTGGTAAGACAAAAAGTGATGCTAACAATAATGAGTGTATGCCTTGTAAACATAAATATAAGCGCAGCAGAGTTATTGCCAGAAGAAAGCACTTCATCAGTTGAAATTAGTTTTGAGGAAGAGATAGAAGAAACCGAAAGCGGTTTTGAATTAGAGGATAGTGTTACAACAGAAGCAGTTTTAGATCAATATGAAGAAAGTGCAGTTGAAACCGAAAGCTATGAAGAATTAGTAAATCAAGAAATACTTGATCGTGTGCCATCCGAAACTGAAAGTATGGTGAATGGTTTAAAATCAGTGGAAGAAACTGTATGGAAAACAAATCAAATAAAACAGATATCAAAAGAAGTAAAACAATTGGTGAATTTGCAGGAGGGCGAATTGATACTTCTGAGCCAGTTAAGCCAAATAACAGATGAATCATCATCAGCGTTAGAACAGTATCCGGTTGCGTACGCAATCAATCAGGAAACGGGAACTCCCTTTGATGCAATGATATATCATTATAACGGAATAAATCATTCTTATATATTGAATGAAAATACTGAAGTAACAGATGAACTACAGTTGGACTTTAAAAATTTTATTAAAGAATGTTATAAAAATGGAAGTATTTCAGCAGTGAGTTCGGAATCTGAGGTTACGACAGTAACAGCAGAGGCATTTTATACAGATACATATATAGAGGGAGGAGGCTTTGAACATACAGGAACATGGGGGGTAAGAACATTGCTGGAAATCGAACCAAAGTATGCATCAACAGGAGAGTTTGATATATACACAATTCATGCAGTTCATCGTGTCTATCCGTATGCATGGACGAAGTACATAACAACTTATTATTCCCATGGGATAAACATTTACCACGAAAAAGATACTGTTACGTCAGGAAGTCCGGCTGATGCAGAAATAAATTTAAAGAATAATGAAACATACTCATTTTCGGTTAGTTATCCACCGGGAGTGAGTGTGGATATTGAGTGGAATGGCAGTGAGGGAACTAAAATGAAGGCGAGAAGGAGAGATCATCAGCATGATATTGTGTTTACAAACAACAGAGGAGTGTTTGGTACAGCTGATGACGGTAATTTTCAATATGAAAGTTACACAACTATATGGGGAAGCAAAGAAACTCCATTCATATTTACCTATAATGAAGTTATTGGGAATGCAGTATATGGAAATGGTGGAGATTTCCATATGTATGGAGATAAATGGTGTATTGTAACACCGGATTTTAATCATGCGCCGAGTACAGACAGAGGCTATTTGTGGGAAGGACGTGATTATTCATGTGTATTTAACCCAGCATATTATTTAAATAGTTATCAGGATCTTAGAAATGCATTTGGAGACGATTATTCGGCAGCATTTCAGCATTTTATTAGCCATGGAATGGCAGAAGGACGTCAGGCAAAAACTTCTTTTAACGTATATGCATACATGGAGAGATACGATGACTTAAGACAGGCATTTGGAACGGATCTAGTTAAATATTATCTTCATTATATTGATTATGGTTATAGTGAAGGCAGACTTGCGATACCATTAAATTAAGAGATATGAAATACTGAAACGTACATAGTATGTAAGGGATTCTGTAAGTGTCTGATGAGGCACACAGAATCCTTTTTGTATGTTTAAAATTTATTGTTATTGTTTTGTAAGCGATGAATACCCCCCAGATTGATAGCGTAACTTTACGAGACTGCCCTTCATAGACCTTCTGGGTAGCATACGCATAGAATAAAGTATAGTATAGTCTGAAAAGACGAGAAATTTTCGGAGGTGCTTCGCATGAGACTAATCGCAGCAAGTACACTCGATGATTATAGAAGGTTCGGCGCGTACCTGATCGATCTTCGCACAAACGAAGAATACAGGCAAGGGCATATCCCCGGTGCCGTAAACATTCCCTACAATTTTTTAGAAGATTATAAGAAAAGACTTCCCCGAAACCGCCTTCTAGTGTTATACTGTGAGTGGGGTACAACCAGCATTCTCGCAGGTAGAAAGTTAAGCCAGTACGGCTATGATGTGCTCTCAGTAAATGGAGGGCTGCAGGCATACCGCCGTGTCAACAATATGTAGCTATTGTATGATAAATGCTGCAGGAAAAATGTCTGGCTTACAAATATAAAAACACAAAATTGGAGGCCAAATGAAAACATACGAATTGATCGCACCGTGCCACTTCGGTTTGGAAGCGGTGTTAAAAAGAGAGATCGACGATCTCGGCTATGATATCAGCAAAACAGAAGATGGAAGAGTAACCTTTATCGGAGATATGGAGGCGCTCTGCCGCGCCAATGTATTCCTTCGCAGCGCAGAGCGTATCCTGTTAAAGGCAGGTAGTTTTACCGCGCGCACCTTTGACGAGCTGTTTGAGTGTACAAAGGCACTGCCATGGGAAGAGTGGATTCCAAAGGATGGCAAGGTTTGGGTAACCAAGGCATCTACCGTAAAGAGTAAGCTTTATTCTTCCTCCGACATCCAGTCCATCATGAAAAAAGCAATTGTAGAGCGCTTAAAGAGTGCATACCATACCGAAGTAATCCCGGAGACAGGTGCATCCTATCCAGTACGTGTCTTCGCGATGAAGGACGAGTTCACCGTAGGCATTGACTCCACAGGAGAGAGCCTTCATAAGAGAGGCTATCGTCAGAGCACCACAAAGGCTCCAATCAGCGAGACCCTTGCCAGCGCACTGATTATGCTGACTCCGTGGAAGAAGGACCGTATTCTTGTCGACCCATTTTGCGGAAGTGGTACCTTCGCAATCGAGGCCGCTATGATGGCTGCTAACATGGCACCAGGCATGAACCGCAGCTTCCTGTCTGAGAACTGGAAGAACCTGATTCCAAAGAAGACCTGGTACGATGCGATGGACGAGGCAAACGATCTTGTCGATCTGTCCGTCAAGACCGATATTCAGGGCTACGACATTGACCCATCTGCCGTTCGCATGGCAAGAGAGAATGCACAGCGCGCAGGTGTTGACCATCTGATTCATTTACAGCAGCGCCCGGTAAGTGCATTGTCCCATCCGGGAAAGTATGGCTTTATCATCACCAACCCGCCATACGGCGAGCGTCTTGAGGAAAAGGCAGATCTGCCAGAACTGTACCGCACAATCGGCGAGCGCTTTGCAAAGTTAGATACCTGGTCCATGTATCTGATCACCTCCTACGAGGATGCACAGAATGCGATTGGAAAGAAAGCGGACAAGAACCGCAAAATTTACAACGGAATGATCAAGACCTATTATTATCAGTATATCGGCCCGAAGCCGCCGAGAAGGGAACCAAGAACGAGTGAAGGTTAAACAGTGGTATATTGCCGCAGCGCTCGCGCTTCTTGTGTTAGCTGTTGTCTGCCTGTATCAGAGGCAGACGACCGGAAGCGTCCGAAATGGCTATACACAGGCGGGCGTCTGTGAAGAGTGGAATGAACTGATCGCAGCAAAGACAAATCAAAAGGAGATCAGTCTGAGCGTAGATGGAAAACGTGCAGCAAAGATGGCTGTGCAGCCGTATATGGCAGACGACAGGCAGCTGATGATTCCGGTGGATGCGCTTCGCGACGTATTTCTTTGCAATGTCGGAATCTACGATCATAAAACACTTAAGGCATACCGCAACGACCGAAGCATCGAGGCAGAGGAAAACACCGAGACGATTTTAATCAACGGCGAAAAGCAAAGCTTTCCGAATGCGCTTGTCTATCAGGGCGGTTCGTACTATTTAAGTGCGGATGCCGTGGCGGCAGGACTTGACTACGAGGTGAAATGGGATGCATCTGCAAACACCCTTCGCTTTACCGATAGCCGCCCTGATGCGTCCAAGCTTCCGGCAGCATTTGATCCGAGACTATATGGACTCGATGCGCCTGTCATGAATCAGGGAAAGCTTGGTACCTGCTGGGCGTTTGCTTCGGTCGGTGCACTTGAGGCGGCGCTGCTGCCAGAAGAAAATTGGCATTTTTCAGTCGATCATATGAGCCTGAACAATGGCTGCACATGGGGGCAGGATACCGGCGGCGAGTACACGATGGCGATGGCGTATCTGCTGTCGTGGAAGGGACCAGTGCGCGAGGAAGATGATCCATACGGAGACGGAAAGACCGACACCTCATTAGAGGCAGTCAAGCATGTGCAGGAGATTCAAATTATCCCGTCAAAAGATCAGTCAGCGATCAAGCGCGCTGTCTATCTTTATGGCAGCGTGCAAACCTCAATTTATTGCGAAGTAAGTGGCGAGAACAGTGATTCTGCGTATTACAACACGGCGCAAAATGCATACTGTTATATCGGAACCAATAAAATCAATCACGATACGCTGATTGTCGGCTGGGACGATGGCTATGCGGCATCGAATTTTCGTACGCAGCCCGAAGGAAACGGAGCTTGGCTGTGCATGAACAGCTGGGGAGAAGATTTCGGCGATGGCGGTTATTTCTGGGTGTCCTACTACGATTCCAATGTCGGCATCTACAACGCAGCGTACACAAAGATTGAAAATACAGACAATTATGATCGAATCTACCAGTCCGATAAATGCGGCTGGGTTGGACAGCTTGGCTACGGCAATGAGGAGGCATATTTTGCCAACCTTTATACCGCAAAGAGTGACGAAGTGTTAGAGGCCGTCGGATTTTATGCAACTGCACCGGACACCAGCTACGAGGTTTATGTGGTAAATAAGGTGACAGGAGAGGCCGATCTGACGTTCCAGAAAAAGGCAGCATCCGGCAGCTTTTCCAATGCAGGCTACTACACCGTAAAGCTGGACAAGCCTGTGCTGTTATCCGATGGGGATCGCTATGCGGTGATTGTCTATGTGCGAACACCGGGCAGCGAGCGTCCGGTGGCGGTCGAATACACCAGCAAGAATGGCGCTGTCATTGCCGATCTAACTGGAAATGAGGGCTACATCAGCATGAAGGGAACGAGCTGGCAGTCTGCACAGGACAAATATAAATGCAATATATGCTTAAAGGCATACACAAAAGAGCAGTAAACGCGGTAGCAATAAGAAACAATAGCAAACGATAGCAAACAAAATGAAAAATTTGAGGAATTGAAAACACCATGAAAAAAATATTATTTGCAACCACAAATGAGGGAAAGATGCGTGAAGTTCGCATGATCATGGAAGGCAGCGGCTATGAGATCCAGTCACTGAGAGACGCAGGTATCAAAGTTGACATCGACGAGAATGGCAGCACTTTTGAGGAGAATGCATTGATTAAGGCAAAGGCACTTCGCCCGTACACCGATGGTATTATCCTTGCAGATGATTCTGGACTGGAGGTCGACTATCTGAATAAGGAGCCAGGGGTTCATTCGGCGAGATATATGGGTGAGGACACGTCCTATAATATCAAAAATCAGTCCATCATCGATCGTCTTGATGGCGTAGAAGGCAGTGATCGCAGTGCACGTTTTGTGTGCGTGATTGCAGCAAGCTTTCCGGATGGTCATACCGCTGTCACACATGGAACCATTGAGGGTGTGATTGCAAAGAAGCCGGCAGGCTGCGGCGGATTTGGCTATGATCCGATTGTGTATGTACCAGAGCTTGGCAAGACAACAGCTGAGATTTCCGCAGAGGAAAAGAATCAAATCAGCCACAGAGGAAAAGCTCTGCGTGCGATGCGAGAAATTCTTGAAAAAGAGGATAGCAGCAATGAGTGAACGCATTCTGATTGTCAGTGATACCCATGGAAAGCTGCGCTATTTTAAGGAAATGTTAGAGCGCATTGGAAAGCCTGATCGTTTGATTCATCTTGGCGATTCTGAAGGCCAGCAGGATGAAATTGCACGATTAGCAGGCTGTCCAGTGGATATCGTGCGTGGAAATTGCGACTATGCATCGGATATTCCGCAGGACAAGCTAATTGATATCGGAAAGTACCGCGTCTTTTTGACGCATGGACACCGTTATCAGGTTAATTTTGGTTTGCAGACGCTTGAGGAGGCGGCTCGTCTTCGCGGGGCGGATATTGCAATGTATGGTCACACGCATGTGCCGATGATCAATCAGGGCAAGGATGTCACCATCTTAAATCCGGGCAGCTTAACCTTGCCGCGTCAGGACGGCTTTTTCCACACCTATATGCTGATGGAGATTGACCGCGAGGGCGAGGCACACTTTACATTGTGCAAGCTGTAAGAAACAAACGAGTCCCAAAAGAAACAGCACAAAATGCAACAACGTAAAATGCAATAACACAAAAAACAACAACACAAAACGCAACAGCAGCGCAGACGAAAAGGATTCTTGTGACTGCATACCATAGAAAGGAATACAGCCATTTATGAATAAAGTTTTAAAAGCCGCAATTCGCACGATGTCACGTCATCAGGGCGATATGACGAAAGACTATGAAAAGAGCCGTAAAAAAGAAAAAATGTACCCGTACTACAAGGGAAGAAGCTGCAATACAATGGATCGCATTCTTCATCTTGAGGGACGTGATATCCTGCTTCGCACCTACAGCTACGATGGCAAAATCGCACCGCTTATCTTGTTTTTCCATGGCGGCGGCTTTGTAACGGGTGATTTTGAAAGCTACGGAAATGTCTGCGCAAATTTGTCTGAGCGCACGGGCTATAAGGTTGTTTCGGTCAATTATCGTTTGGCACCAGAGCATCGTTTCCCGCAGGGACTTGAAGATTGCTATGAGGCGATGCAGGCTGTGCTTGCGCACTGTGAAGACTGGTATCAGGCAAAACCGGAGGAGGTTGTTATCATGGGTGACAGCGCAGGCGGCGAGATCTGTGCGGAGCTTGGCATGATGGCAAGAGACCGTGGTGGCTTGCAGCCAAAGCGCCAGGTACTCATCTATCCGGTGGCGTATGGTTCTTACGGCGATGACAATCCATATCCGTCCGTTGAGGAAAATGGATACGACTATATTTTGACGCGCGCGCTCATGTGCGAGTATATGGAGCTGTATCGCAGCTGCGATGAGGATGCAAAAAATCCGTATTTTGCGCCGCTTCAGCACCATGATTTTTCCAATCTGCCAGACACACTTTTGATCACAATGGAGTATGATCCGCTTCGCGATGAGGGTGAGGCGCTCGGTGAGAAAATGCGAGAGGCTGGCGGCAATGTGAAGAGTGTCCGTGTGCCGGACGGCATTCACGGTATGGTGCTTCTTCCACCGATTTTTTCCGGGGCAAAGGAAATCTATGAGGCAATTGAGGATTTCATTGGAAGACGCGATCTTACAGCAGAAAGTGAGGCGAGGGTAAGTGAAGAACACAAAACGGCCGGGGTGGAGCAGGCTGGACAATGCGGCAAAGGTATTTCCAGCACTAGCAAATAAAAAAGACAGCCGTGTATTTCGTTTCGCCTGTCAGCTGACAGAGCCAGTTCAAAAAGAAGCGCTGCAGCAGGCAGCGGAGCAGGCTTTGGAGGAGTTTCCTATTTTTACAAATATTATCCGACATGGCATGTTCTGGTATTATTTGGAGGAATCGGGGGATATGCCCGTTGTACATGAGGAAGATCAGAACGTGTGCAGTCGCCTGTATGATAAAAATGAGCATCATCTTCTGATTGATATTTCGTATTATAAATGCAGAATCAATTTTGAAGTGTTTCATGCGATGGCGGATGCGACAGGTGCGCTGATGTTTTTGAAGACGCTGGTGGTCAATTATTTAAAAGTCTGCCATCCAGCGCTTTCAAAAGAAAATCTTTCGCTTGGAATAGATAGTACCTTTCGTGAGAAGGATTCCGACAGCTTCAGCCAGTATTACAATAAGGAAGAGAAAAATTCCAACATGTCCTTCCTAGGTGAAAAGACCGTTCCAATTTTTCATTTTCGTGAGCCGTCCACACCTGATTTTTCCCAACAGGTCACAGAGGCAGAGGTTTCCACAAAACAAATCATTGCGGCGGCAAAGAGCTATCACACGACTGTGACCGTATTTTTAGTGTCACTCTTGATTTTGTCCATCTACGATGCGATGGAGCCTCGAGATCGCAAAAAAGCGGTGCGCATCATGGTTCCAGTTAATCTGCGCAGTTATTTTCCGTCCGCGACAGTCCGTAACTTCTTTGGTCTGATTGCGGTCACGTATGATCGCAAAAAGCAGGGAGAGACACTTGATGATGTGATTGCAGCGGTGGCAGAAAATTTCAGAAGAGAGCTGACAAAAGAAAAGCTTGAAAAGATGATTGCCGGGCAGGTCAGTTTGGAAAAACACATGGCAGCAAGAGCAATTCCATTGATTTTTAAGGATCTGGGAATGGAAGTGTCCGGCCTTGTCGCAGGGGCACGTCAGACGATGTATTTTTCCAATATCGGACGAATCACAATGCCAAAGGCACTAGCTCCGTATGTCTGTCAGTTTGACTTTTTCATCGGCTGCGCCGGAAGACAGATTTGCATGTGTTCCTATGAAGATCGCATGATGATAACTTGCGCAGGAAGCTCCAGCCCGAAGGACACTGAGCGTGCATTTTTCCGTCGTCTGTCAGAATTTGATCCAGAGATGATTATCAATACAAATTACTCAGGAAAGGAGGGCTGACGATGGAAGAAGCGAGTGATAGAACCAATAAAAGTGTGAATGAAAGCACAAGTGCAAATGAAGGCACGAGCAATCGAAAAACAATCCGCTGTCCCAAATGTGGTCTCACCTTTTCAGGAGAACGTGTGTATTGTCCGCTTTGTAAGAAGAGAATCGCGGATGAAAAAAACGCAGAAACGGTGGAAGAATTTGACGTCTTTCCGGTAACGCAGATGAAGCATAGTGACTCGATCTTTATGAAAATCGTGACGTTTGCCGCGCTTGCCGCCGTTATTGTGGCAGGAATGGTTGATCGGTTGATGGTGCTTTCCGACCGAACCTGGCAGCCAATCTTTCTTCTGGTGGCAATCGGCGTTGCAGGCGGCTATGCGCTTCTTGCCGTTGGACAGCGCAAGTGGAGAAACATTCGTAAGATGGTCATGTATGAAGTTATCATCGGAATGCTTCTTTGTATGGCGTATGACTGGTATACTGGCTGGCGAGGCTGGAGTGTTCAGGTAGTGCTTCCGCTCACGGTTGCCGGAATGAATCTGCTGTATTTTGTGCTCGGTTTTGCGGACAGCAAGCACCAGACCGATTATGGAATTTATTTTCTGATCACGATTCTCGGAACGCTTCTGGTGATTGTGCTTGCGTGGACAGGTGTTATGCACAATACGATTCTGGTGACGATCACAACTGGAATTGGAGTGCTGCTGTTACTAGCAAAGGTTGTGTTCCAGGGGAAGACGTTTTTGGCGGAGCTGTCGCGGCGATTGCATGTGTGAGTGTGATCCGGAAGGTTACGAAGGCGTAACGTAGACTAGAATAGACTAGAAAAAACAGGAGAACGTACAAATGGATCGATTCATTTTATATACGATAGTGGGCTACCTCTCCGGGAGCGTCCTATATGTTTTCCATTTTTGCAGCCTGCGCATGAACTGATGCAGGACTGGCACTTTGCATTTGTGTTAGCGGCACCAGTAGTCGGTCATGCTTATCGCACACTTGCCGCCTATGCAGCGGCATGGATTGGCATGATCTTTTGGTTTCCGCCTGGACATGCTCCAGTTTCGCTTGGTTTTTGTTTGATTGCGTTTGCTGTATTTTACCGAATGCACCACAGCTTGGAAAAGCGTGAGGCGATAACAGTGAAGCTTGCAAGAATTAAACCAAAGACAAAAGAATAATCCAGACAAAAGAATAGTTCAGAAAAAAGAATAATCCAGAATAAAAAATGAAAAGAAAACGATACTGATATAGTGAACCTATGCTTCACTGCGGCAGTATCGTTTTTTTGTTTTATGGGCAAAACAATGACCGAAATTCAATTAAAAACAGTTAAATAATCACAACTCGATCAAACTTGTGCAGGATACACCAAAAAACTCAATCAAATTCGTGCATAATATTGGTTGATTTTGATTGAGAATGATTATATAATCAAGCCATAAGTTACAGAGAGGTAACAACAAAGCTGAATGAAAGCGAAACAAAAGCTGAATGAAAGCAAAATAAAAGCCCAACAAAGCCCGACAAAATCCGAACCAAAAGAAAGAGAAAAAAGGCAGGAAAAGAAAGGCAAAAGGCAAGAAAAGAAAGCAAGAAAAGAAAGCAAGAAAAAGATTGGAGGAAACGTCATGATTTACACAGTAACATTCAATCCGTCACTGGATTACATTGTTTCTGTACCGGGCTTTGCGCTTGGAAAGACCAATCGTACCGAGTCGGAACAGCTGCTTCCGGGCGGAAAGGGAATCAATGTTTCGATTCTGTTAAATCACCTCGGAATCGA
>CAVCXB010000059.1:0-17732 GCA_963605535.1 Wujia chipingensis | reverse complement strand
AAGTCGCCGCTGATTGGCAATACGCACTTCATATAAAGCAGGCCATTTTCCGGATCACGTTCATATAAAGCAAAGCTGTTGTCACCGGCATTCGAGCAGAACAGATACTTGTCATCGCTTGTAAACTGCATTGCACAGGCAGCAGACTGCTCATCGTACTTCTTTGGCAGAGTGGATACGAGCTGCTTAAACTGAAACTCTGGCTCATTTGCGTGATGAACGTAATTGTATACGGTCACATAATTCTTCAGCTCGGAGATCATATACATGTGGCGGTCATCCTTAGAGAACAGCATACGAAGCGGAGCAGAGTTTAACTCGCAGTGGATGATATCAGCTAATGTGATATGGCCATTTGAGTGGTCAAAGCGATACGCCTTGATATTGTCCAGACCAGAATCGACCATGCACAAAAATTCTTCATCCGGTGTAAACTGAACACATGTTACGTGTGGGCGGAAGTTACGTTCACCGATAGTGCCCATGCCATGGTCAAAGATTTCAGAAGCAATGCTTCCGACAGAACCATCCTTATTTATATGAAGGACTGTCATTTTGCCGTCGTGATAACCGGCTGTGATCAGATACTTGCCGGCCTTATCTACAGTTAAATAACAGGTACGCATACCGCGGATGGAAGCGGTATTTAAATATTCCAGATCGCCGTCTGGCAGAATCTTGAATGCGGCAACACCCTCATCCACAACAGAATACAGATATTTGTTGTTGCGTGAAGCAACAAGGTAGGAAGAATTGTTTACAGAAACTTCCTTTCGTTTGGTAAAGATGCCCTTCTCTACATCTACATCCAGAATGCTGATGCCTTTGCTGGAACCATAATAGGTATAAGAGCCTACGTATGCAACATATTTTTGTGCCATAAAAGTAAACCTCCTCTATTGAAATGCCGCTGCATCTGCCTGTTTTTTCATACAAAACGGCTGCAGACAGATTCACTCAAAATCATTTGGTAGCCCTCATGAAACTGCCGTAAATAAGCATAGCACATTTTAGTAAAATATTCAAATAAAATTACTTGACAAGGCAAAAAAAATAGGTATAATTGTTCAGTGTGAGTTTAGCAAAACTAAACCTCAGGTTTAATAATAGGTTTGCTAAAATTATACGAAACTTTTTGTTTACTTTTACTTCGCTTTTACTTATGGAGCATTTTCGAAGCTCGAAGCAGTATTAAAACATTTATGAAGTGTTTAAGAAGCGAAGAAGCATTGACAGATTAAAATTTGGGAGGCAATTGTGGAAATCGGACAGAGGATAAAGCAGCTGAGAGTGATGAAGGGTCTGACGCAGGAAGAACTTGCAGACCGCGCAGAGCTGTCGAAGGGCTTTATATCACAGGTAGAGAGGGATTTGACCTCTCCGTCAATCGCGACGCTGATGGACATTCTGCAATGTCTGGGCGTTTCTGTCAGCGAGTTTTTTACAGAAGAACCCGATGAGCAGATTGTCTTTGCAAAAGAAGACTATTTTGAGAAGAAGGATGAGGAGAACAAAAACACCATCGAGTGGATTGTTCCAAATGCGCAAAAAAACCGGATGGAGCCAATCCTTCTGAAGCTAGAGCCGGGAGGAACAACCGATCCAGACAGCCCGCACGAGGGCGAAGAGTTTGGATATGTGTTAAGCGGCTCCGTGAGTGTCCATCTGGGAAATAAGGTTTACCGGGCAAAGAAGGGCGAGACCTTTTATTACGTGTCCGGCAAGCAGCATTATTTAACATCAAAGACAGGAGCGACGGTGCTGTGGATCAGCTCACCGCCGACGTTCTGATCACCGATATTCTGATCATGAAAAAATGATCATACAGGAAAAAAGTGTGAAAGGCATGGGTTTGTACAATGAGAGAATCACTGGTTGAGTTGAAGGGTGTCACAAAAAGCTACGATGGGCAGGTGATACTGGATGATCTGAATTTGGAGATCTACGAGAACTCTTTCGTGACGCTGCTTGGACCGAGCGGCTGCGGAAAGACCACAACGCTTCGTATCATCGGCGGCTTCGAGACACCGGATAAGGGAAAGGTTATTTTTGACGGACAGGATATTACCGCGCTTCCGCCGCATAAGAGAGCATTAAATACCGTATTCCAGAAATATGCGCTCTTCCCGAATATGACGATCGAAGAAAATATTGCATTTGGTCTTAAGATTAAGAAAAAGTCCAAGCAGTATATTAAGGATAAGATTGCGTATGCATTAAATCTGGTTAACTTAAAGGGTTACGAGAAGCGTATGCCGGATTCTCTTTCCGGAGGACAGCAGCAGCGTATTGCGATTGCCCGTGCGATTGTAAACGAGCCGAAGGTACTTCTTCTTGATGAGCCGCTTGGCGCACTTGACTTAAAGCTTCGTCAGGACATGCAGTATGAGCTGATTCGTATGAAAAAAGAGCTTGGCATCACCTTTATTTATGTCACACACGATCAGGAAGAGGCGCTTACCATGTCGGATCACATCGTTGTCATGAACCAGGGATACATTCAGCAGCAGGGTTCACCGGAAAAGATTTACAACGAGCCGGAGAATGCGTTCGTTGCCGATTTTATTGGTGACAGCAACATCATCGGTGCAACCTTTATTCAGGATGAGCTTGTTGAGATTCTTGGCAGTCGTTTTGCCTGTGTCGATAAAGGCTTTGGAAAGAATAAGCCGGTTGACGTTGTCATTCGTCCGGAGGATGTCGATCTGCTTCCTGAGGGACAGGGCAGCTTAGATGGTGTTGTCACTCATATGATTTTCAAGGGTGTTCACTATGAGATGGAGGTCATGGCAGGTGGCTTTGAGTGGCTTGTGCACAGCACCGACATGTTCCCGGTTGGCTCAAAAGTAAGCATCCATGTAGACCCGTTTGACATTCAGATCATGAACAAGCCGGAATCCGAGGATGAGGAGGCGATGGGTGTCCATGAATAAGAAAAAATTGTTGTCTGGACCGTATTTCGTCTGGATGATTCTATTTACGGTTGTTCCGCTTCTTGTGATTGCCTGGTACGGTTTTACTGATCGCACCGGTGCTTTCACACTTGCAAACATAAAGGCGATCGCCAGTGCAGAGCACTTAAAAGCACTCAGTTTATCGCTTGGTCTTTCGATTGCCTGTACCATTCTTTGCCTGATTATCGCCTATCCGCTTGCGATGATCTTAAAAAAGTCAGGCATGGGCAAAAAAGGCTTCGTTGTCTTTATCTTCATCTTGCCGATGTGGATGAATTTCTTACTTCGTACTTATGCATGGTTAAACCTGCTTGACGATGGCGGCATCTTATTTAATATTTGCCGCAGCCTCGGTCTTCCGACATTCAGTGTAATCGGAACGAACGCGGCGATCATCATGGGTATGATCTATAACTTCCTGCCATTTATGGTGCTTCCGCTGTATAATGTCCTCACAAAGATTGATGAGAACGTATTAAATGCAGCGCGCGACCTTGGTGCCAATAGCGTGCAGGTTTTCTTGAAAGTAACACTGCCGCTCAGTCTTCCAGGCATCATCAGCGGTATCACGATGGTATTTGTTCCATCGCTTACCACATTCGCTATTTCCGATCTTCTCGGTGCCAGAAAGATTATGCTGATCGGTAACATCATCGAGCAGGAATTTTCTACCGCCGACAACTGGCATTTAGGATCCGGCCTTTCCTTGGTTTTGATGGTCTTTATCTTAATCAGCATGGCTGTCCTTGAGCACTACGATAAAAACGGGGAGGGAACATCATTCTGATGAAAAAATTAAAATCTTTTTTTTCGGGCATGTACCTGACACTGATCTTTCTCTTTTTGTACGCCCCGATTGTTACATTAATTATTTTTTCCTTTAATGAAGGAAAAGGAAGCCGATGGAAGGGCTTTTCCTTAAAGTGGTATGAGGATCTTTTTGAGAGCCGCATGATTATGGAGGCACTCAGCAACACATTGATCATCGCACTGGTGTCTGCACTTGTGGCAACCATAGTCGGCACTATCACCTGTATCGGCATCAATGCATTAAAAGGAAAGTTTAAGACAGTGTATATGGCACTCAATAACATTCCACTGATGAATTCCGATCTGGTAACAGGACTTTCCTTAATGCTAGTTTTTATCTCGGTTGGCTGGAAATTTGGTTTTTCCACGATTCTGGTGGCACATATCACATTCAACATTCCGTATGTGATTTTGAGCGTTATGCCGAGACTGCGCCAGACAAATGTCAGCACCTATGAGGCAGCGATGGATCTGGGCGCAACGCCGCTTATGGCATTCTTCCAGGTCGTACTGCCAGAGTTGGCACCAGGTATTGTATCCGGATTTTTACTGGCATTTACGATGTCACTCGATGATTTTATCATCACATATTTTACCAGAGGCGCAGGAATCAATACCCTGTCCACATTGATTTACAGTGAAGTGCGAAAAGGCATCAAGCCGACCATGAACGCATTGTCTACTGTTATGTTTGTTTCTGTTCTTTTGCTTCTGATTCTGATGAATACCCTTCCGGGACTGCGTGACAAGAAGAGAAAGAAAGCAGAAGAGGCAGCAGCGAATCAATAAGCAATCGAGAGAAAAAGGGTCAGACGTATCGGTTTGATCCTTTGAGAAAAAATAAACACCAAGCAAAACGATAAAAATAGAGGAGAACGATTATGAGAAGAAGAGTATGGGCAGCAGCATCCGCTGTAATGATGATGACTACCGCATTTGGCGCACAGGCTGTATTTGCAGACAAGTATCCGAACGGACAGGTAAAGGTGCTTAACTGGGGTGAATATATCGATGAAGACTTGATTGATGAATTTGAGGATGAGTATGGCATCGAGGTTATTTACGATACCTTCGATACAAACGAGGCGATGTATCCGCGTGTTGAGGCCGATCCGAGCCTGTATGATGTTATTTGCCCGTCCGACTATATGATCGAGAAGATGATTCAGAATGATGTCATTCAGGAGTTAGATTGGGATCTTCTGCCAAACGCAACTGAGAACATCGGAGAGGTTTATTTAAAGAGCTGCGAAGGCTTTGATCCGGGCAACAAGTACTGCGTTCCGTATACCTTCGGTACTGTCGGCATTCTGTACAATAAGACCATGGTAGATGAGGATGCAGTTATCGATAGCTGGGATGTATTGTGGGATGAGACCTACAAGAACGACATCATTATGCAGGATTCTGTGCGTGATGCATTCATGATCTCCTTAAAGCGTCTGGGCTACTCCTGCAACAGTACCGATGAGGATGAGTTAAACGAGGCGATGGAGCAGTTAAAGATCCAGTCCAAATTAAACAAGGCTTACACCATTGATGAGGTACGTGACAAGATGATCAATGGCGCAGCAGCTATCGGCGTTATTTACTCTGGCGAGTATTTGTACTGTCAGGAGGAGAACGAGGATCTTGAGTATGTAATCCCGAAGGAAGGAACAAATATCTGGTACGATGGTTGGGTAATCACCAAGGGTTCCGAGAATGTAGAGAACGCACACAAGTGGATCGATTTCCTTTGCACTCAGGATGCAGCATATGACAACTTTGAGTATATTTATTATGGAACACCGAATGTAGCTGCTCAGGAGCTGATCGATGAGGATATCGTCAACAATCCAAGCGTATTCCCAGATGAGAAGACCATCGAAAACTGCGAAGTTTACAATTATCTGGGCGAGGAAGCTGAAAATACGTATTATGAGCTTTGGAAGAAGGTAAAGTAATAAAAACAATGTAAAGTAACGGCTTCGCATAAAAATATCTTGCAAAAAGTGCGAAGCTGTATTAAAATGATGGTGCTGAGAAAAGCGTAAAAAATATATCTTCAAGGAGGATAAGTAAATGGCATACAAGATTAGTGATGAGTGTATCATGTGCGGTACCTGTGAGGGTGAGTGCCCAGTAGGCGCAATCGCAGAGGGTGAAGGAAAGTACGAGATCGACGCAGACGCATGTATCGAGTGCGGAAGCTGCGCTGCAGCCTGTCCGGTTTCTGCAATCAGCGAGTAATTCTTTCTGGTTTCGCAGAATCCATCAGACGATATTTTATCGTAGCGAAAGAAAAGACTGTCCGAGAGGGCAGTCTTTTTTGTGTGCGAATGCAACCCGGAAGTTCAACGAAGGGCACTTCGGATGCTACCTCTTAGATTTTCGTCTCCACGGCAGTCTGCTCGCGGCGGCCTCCTTCTGCTCGCGTGTCTTCTTTCGGCGTGAAGAAAGTGTCTCATCGAGTTTACGAAAACGCTCCTCTGCCTCATCGTTCTGAAGCCGCATTCGATAATCCATTTCCTTGATCACCTTTGTACTGACCTGTTCGGTGATTTTTTCTGTGATCACATTGTCAAGCCGTTCCTCAATTCGTTCAGTAATCGTATCGCCGAGCTGTGCCTCCATCTCGACCGCATGACGGCGCAGCGCTTCATCTAAAATGCGGTTCATCACATCCTCAAATTCTTCCATGCGAAGCTTTCGTGCCAGCTCGGTTTGCGCGGCTGACATCGGCAAAACGGCGGGCAGTGTGTCCGGCAGCTCACTTGCACGGCGGTTCATCTCATCCGATAATTTCACCAGATAATAAAACTCATCCTCATCCAAAAGAGATAATCTCGGAACGACCAGTTTGATGGCCTTTAACTGGTATCCCGCATCGCGCAAAATCTTAATTCGCTGAAACATTAAAAGCTGTGCATTTGTGTAGCAGCGATAGCCCTGCTCATTTCGCATGATTGGAAGACCGAGTTCCTCCTCCCAGTAGCGCAGCACATGCGCTTCCATATTTAATTGCTTGCAGGCATCTGAAATCAGAATGGGCTGCTCGTCGTCAAGTTGTGAATCTGTCGCTTCACTAGTTCCACTTTTGTTTTCTGGTGTGCGTGACACACTTTGTATACTTTGCATGTTTTGTGTGGTTTGTCCCATCCTGTCATCCCGATTCTGCATAAAATCCTTCCTTTCTAAAATGAAAGCAGTATTCACGTGAACGATAAAGTATCACTAGCCTATAGCGATACTATAGCAGTTTTGAAATCAAAATTGAAAAAAATCGTTCGCTGAAATGTTCTGATTTTTTCAAGGATTCTACATTGTTTCCCAGATAAAAACAGTGGTATCATAAAAAGAAGAAATAAGTTGAAAGAGAAGGGAGAGAACAAACAAATGAAGCAGATATTTTCTTATCTGATTCCGTACCGGGCAAGGATGGCAGTCGGCTTTGCAATCAAGGTCGCCGCCACCATTGTAGAGCTTTTGATTCCGTGGGCACTTTCTGTCATGGTCGACCGCGTGATTCCAACAGGAAACATCGGCTACGTGTTTGCCTGGGGCGGCGTAATGGTTCTATTTGCGTTCCTTGCGCTGATCGGAAATATTGTAGCAAACCGTATGGCATCGCTTGTCGCCAGAAATACAACAGAGAGGATTCGTTTACAGCTGTTTTCTAAGATCAGCTTTTTATCCTCCAGACAGCAGGAGCAGATCGGACAGGCATCCTTGATTTCACGTTCTACGTCCGATACCTACAACATTCACCAATTTATTGGTATGATGCAGCGTCTTGGTGTGCGTCAGCCGATCATGCTGATCGGTGGTCTTGCCGTTACCCTTTCCATGGACGCGCCGCTTACCTGTATCATGCTTGCGCTGCTTCCAGTGATGGCGCTTCTTGTCTATCTGTTTTCCAGTAAAGGCGTGCCGATGTATACCAAAGTGCAGGAGGCAGTTGACCGTTTTGTGCGCCTCGTAAGAGAAGACATCGCAGGTATTCGTGTCATTAAGGCATTGTCAAAGACAGACACCGAGAGAAGCAAATTTGCTAAGATCAATGAGGAAGTCGTAACGCGTGACCAGCGTGCCGGTATGATCATGGGTGCGATGAACCCGGTCATGAGTATCATCTTAAATGTTGGTCTCGTGCTTGTCCTTTTTGTCGGTGCAAAGCGTGTCGATGCGGGACAGACGACACCGGGCGTTATCATGGCATTTATGTCCTATGTCACGATTATCTTGAATTCCATTTTGTTTTTATCCCGAATCTTTGTCCTGTATTCCAAGGCATCTGCGTCTGCAAGACGTATCAGTGAGGTATTAAATATGCCGGAAGATCTGATGATCGAGCATTCGGTTGGAAATGTAGATTCCGTGGTAGAAAAGGTAGTAGAAGAGGCAGCCGCTGCCAAAGAGACAGGTGTAGAGCCTGTCTTGCCACAAATCATCTTCGATCACGTGTCTTTCCGCTATGAGGATGGGGACGGCGAGGATTGTCTGCATGATGTCAGCTTTACGGTCAACAAAGGTGAAACGCTTGGTATCATCGGAGCGACCGGTTCTGGAAAGAGTACCATCGTCAATCTGCTGATGCGCTATTACGACCCAGATGAGGGTCATATCTACGTCAATGGCCGCGATGTGCGTACCTACACGTCAAAGGAATTGATGCCACTGTTTGGCGCTGCCTTCCAGAATGACGTTATTTTCCACGATACGATTTATGAGAATATTCGTTTTGGCCGAGATGTCTCAAAGGAAGAGGCGATGGAGGCCGCAAGGGATGCACAGGCAGCGGAGTTTATCGAAGAAAAAGGTCTCGACACGATGCTTGCCATCCGTGGAATGGATCTTTCCGGAGGACAAAAGCAGCGTCTTCTCATCACCAGAGCGCTCGCAAAGTGCCCGCAGATTCTGGTACTCGACGATTCGTCAAGTGCGCTTGACTATGCGACGGATGCGAGACTTCGAGGGGCAATCCGCGAGCATTATGGCAATCTTACCTCCATCATTGTTGCACAGCGAATCAGTTCCATCTATCGCGCCGATAAGATTATTGTCTTGGAGGACGGCGAGATGATTGGCTATGGAAAGCATAAAGAGCTGATGGAAAGCTGCGAGGTGTATCGAGAAATCAGTGAGTCACAGATGGGAGGTGGAATTGATGAGTGAGAAGAAAACGCAGATGCATGAGTTGCAGGAGGAAAGCAGCGTAAGGCAAGAAAGCATGGGAAGATCTGCGAAGCTCAATCACGATATTACACTTGAGGAGATTGAGGCCGCATGTCGCGCACACCAGAAGGAAAATGATAACAGAAATATGGCAGAGGAGTGCCGCACCATCGCCAGAGAGCAGAAGGAGAAAATGCAGGCGCAATTTGTGGGAAAGACGCAAAAGCGCCACATTTTGCTTCGTCTTGGTCGCTACCTGTGGCAGTTTAAGGCATGGCTTTTCCTTGCAATCGTGTTAAGTATCAGCTCCAATTTGTTGTCCTTGGCAGGTCCAATGTACTCTGGCTATGCCGTCGATGCCATGGTAGGCAAGGGGCAGGTCGATATGGCTCGCGTCATCCAGTGCTGTGAGATTATGATTGCACTGTATTTGGCATCCGCCGTGCTTGCCTATGTGCTCAATCTTGTCATGCTTCAGATCACAAAGCGTATTGTCTCCACGATGCGAAGCAACATTTTTGATCGTCTGATGCGCCTGCCAGTCAGCTTCTTTGATACACACGCTGCAGGCGACATTATCAGCCGTATTACCTACGATGTCGATACGATCAACACGAGCCTTTCCAACGATGTCGTATCGCTGGCAGCAAGTTTTATCACAGTAATCGGTTCCCTTGTCATGATGCTTCTCATTTCACCGCCGCTTGTACTGATCTTTGTCGTTACCGTTCCGCTTACGATCTTCTTTATTAAGAAACTGACCGGGCTGACAAGACCACTTTTCCGCGCCCGCTCTGGAAAACTTGGCGAGTTAAACGGCTTTATTGAGGAGATGCTTTCTGGTCAGAAGAGCTTAAAGGCATACCATCAGGAAGTCAACACGATTGGCAAGTTTCAGGCGAAAAATGAGGAGGCAGTCGATGCCTATTACCGCGCCGATTATATGGGCAGCATGGTCGGTCCGTCTGTAAACCTTGTCAACAACGTATCGCTTGCGCTCGTCACGATCTTCGGTGCGATTCGCTTTATCTTTGGACAGATGACACTCGGAAACATTTCTTCCTTTGTCTTGTATTCCAGAAAATTCTCAGGCCCGATCAACGAGTCTGCGAACATCATGAGTGAGCTTCAGTCTGCGCTCGCCGCCGCTGAGCGAGTGTTCCGTCTGCTTGACGAGACCGAGGAACCAGCAGACAGCACAGACGCGAAGGTACTTACCGATATCTACGGCGATGTCGAGCTGTCTCATGTAAGCTTTGGCTACACAAAGGATCACACGATTATCCATGACTTAAGCTTACACGCAGAACCGGGCAAGCTGATTGCAATCGTTGGTCCGACTGGAGCAGGAAAGACCACGATCATCAATCTGTTGATGCGTTTCTATGATATTGACAGCGGAAAGATTACGATTGATGGAAACGACATTACGCAGGTGACAAGAGACAGTTTGCGCCGCGCCTTTGCCATGGTGCTACAGGATACGTGGCTGTTCCACGGAACGATTTATGAAAATATCGCTTACGGAAAGCCAGATGCTACACTTGAGGATGTACAGCGCGTCTGTAAGGCTGCCCGCATTCACAACTATATCATGCGCCTTCCAAAGCAGTATGACACGGTATTGACAGACGATGGACGAAATATCTCTAAGGGTCAGAAGCAGCTATTAACCATCGCCAGAGCGATGCTTCTTGATGCGCATATGCTGATTCTTGACGAGGCAACATCAAACGTCGATACAAGAACGGAGTTACAGATTCAGGAAGCCATGTTAGAGCTGATGAAGAACAAGACCTGTTTTGTCATTGCGCACCGTCTTTCTACCATTCAGAATGCAGACTGTATTCTTGTTGTGCGCGAAGGTGAAGTTATTGAGCAGGGAACACATGATGAACTGATGGAAAAGCATGGATTCTATCGCTCGCTGTATGATTCACAGTTTGCAGGTAAGCAGATTTAAAAAAACAAATTTATAAGAAAATAAATTTAAGAAAATAAATCTAAGAAAACAAATTTAAGAAAGGAAAAACGGATTTATTATGAAAGAATTATCAAAGACCGAACTTTTAATTATGAAATGCGTCTGGGGTTCCGACCGTCCGGTGACGGCAACCCAGATTCAGCAGATTTTGCTGGAAAAGTATCAGACCGAACTTGACCGCAGATCACTCGGTACGCTGATGTACCGCCTCGACCAGAAGGGCTATGTCAACGTCGATGTCAGCACACGTGTCAACCTCTACACAGCAAAGGTAAAAGAAGAAGATGCCAGAAAGAAGAAGGGAAGAGAAATCTTAAAGCTTTGGTATAATGGCTCGCTCGATCAGCTTGTCTCAGATCTCTACAGTGCAGAGGATGAAGACGAGGAAGATGAGAATGACGAAATGTAATTTTTTCATTGAATGGATGGCAACCGTGTTTTGGTTCATCTTTCTGAGTGGCCTTACCGGAAGCATCCTGGCAGGGCTGTGGCGCTTTGCGCGAAAAAAACACGTTGGACAGGACACCATTTTTATGCGAATGCTTCTCTGGCCAGTGCTACTTAGCTTCTTCGTTCCGATTCTTTTTTGGTACTGGCAGCAAAAAGAGGGCGGAAAGGCATTTCAGTACGAAATGTTTCGCTCTGCGGGGTTGATCAGCATTTTATTAAGTGCGATGGCGGTTCTTTGGATAATTGGAGCCGTGCGAAAGACGATTCTAACTGCGAAACAGCTTTACTGTCTGCATGAATTAAAAGTGGATGCGTATCAATATAAAACAGAGGCGGCAGAACAAGAACTGCTGACATTAGTAGCTGCACAAAAAATAGTCGATGCGCTCCGCACTCAAATGGGTATCAAACGCCGTATTTGTGTTCTTGCAAGTCCAGAAATCGTGTCACCAATGACAATGAGCTATCTGCATCCGTGTGTCTTCATTCCAACAGGAGAGATTGATGCAGAGGCATTACAGTTGATTCTCGTGCATGAGCTGACGCATATTCGCCATAGAGACTTTTTAATGAAGCAGATGATGCTTGTGATTTCCAGTTTGTATTGGTTTTGCCCAGGAGTAAAGAAGCTGTTTTCACAACTGAATGTCTGCAATGAGTATTACTGTGATCTTGACAGCATTGAACAGCTTGGCATCGAGCGTCATGCTTATTTTTCACAGATTCGTGCCTTTGCTGCTGACCAGAAGCAGAGGCGTGCATATGCGTATTCGGCACTGTGCGAAAATAAAAATACGCTGAAAGCGCGTGAGCGTGCGGTAAAAGAGACACAGCTTGCAAAAGAAAATCATACATTCACGACAGCGGGACGTATAACGGCAGTCCTTTTAGCAGGTATTATTTTATGCACAAGTGTCTATACGATCAGCTTTGCGTCTGTTGTCGGCTATGATGCTGCAATGAAATGGATCACATCAGAGGAAACAGAGCGTCAGGAGAAGCAGGCAATAACGGATGCGTCGAGCCTTCACTTTACGGGCGAGCAGATCAAAAGTGAAGAATTGATTGCAAAGGCTTCGGTATCAAAGCATGGATCAGATGCACAAGAATGGACGCTGCAAAAAGATCAGGAGATTCAGTTTGGACCGTTCTACAAAGAAAAAGGTGAGAGTATATGGGTTTATACTTACGCCAATTATAAAGTAGAATATGGAATTATCTGTGATACAAAAAGACGCTGTCTCGAAGGAAAGAATGAAGGTCATAACTTTGATATTGAAGAGAGTGGACCATATTATGTCTTTATCCGAAATTGGTCAGGTGAGCGAACCGAGGGCGGATCGTTAGTAGTACAGTGAGTTGTGTATTGCGTAGAACACATGGAACGGACTGGCAGCGTGAATAGAAAAATAGACAAGAAAAAGTGGAAAGATAAGAAGAAATTATAAAAAATTATAAAAAATAACAGAATTACTGCTTGACAGATTCGTAACATTATGTTAGTATAACAACAAGATGTTACGAATCTTTTTTGCGATACGAGTTGCATTCGTTATATGGGTTATACATGGATTGTTTTCTACTTGCAATGTACAAAGGCGCCGAAGGTAAGTAGGGGGTGATCTGTTGTGTAAAATAAATTACAAAGGCGAAAACCTAGAAGGGAGATTTCTATGAAAAAGAAAGGCTTAGCAGCCGCATTGGCTATGCTAACACTGGCAACGACGGGAACTGCGTTTGCAGCGACGAGTTATTGGATTCCAGTATACTATAATAATGAAGGGTATAATTCTACACCAGTCAAAAAGGAAATTCCAGCAGATCATGCATACGTAAAGGCTCTTGGAAGTAATCATAATGAGCTTCCTACAAATTATATTGTTATTGCAAACAATGGTGTGCAGATGACGCAGGGATCTATTAATTTTATGAATTCTGATCGCAGTAAGCATTCAATTCCATACATGGCAGCGTATTATAATTATGCGGATTATTGTATGCTTCGTGCAAATTCAGGCTCTACAACTGCAAATTATACAGTTTGGGGTGAGTGGAATCCAAACGGCTAATTGCAGAAAAGTTTAATAATGCAAATATCCCCTTGGAGTTTAGGCTCTGAGGGGATATTTAAAAAGGAGAAGTTGAAAATGAAGAATAATAATCAAAAATTTCTAGTAATATTTGTTAGTATGGCGTTATTAACTTTAGCAGGATGTAGATTTAAGAGAGAGATTTCAGTTTTGTTACCTACTGAAAGTGAAGAACAAATTCAAGCTGGAAGTAATACTAGTGAAAAAGAAGATGATAGGAATTATTTAGAATCCATAAAATTAAAGAGAAAAGACAATACGGATTTAAATCAGTTTGCACAACTGTTATTAGGAGTACCAACAATAGAAGAAGCAGAACAGTACAAGCCGAAACATTACTTGGGTGATTATTATTATGAGAAAGAGGGAATAGTGGCAAATTACGTAAAAGAGTTTGTGATTAGTTATAGAGATGAAAATGATGGAATGGCTTCTACATATAGTCGTTTAATGAATCCAATCGGTGATGGGAGTTTGCTAAGAGAAACGTACCCAGAAGAATCGTTGGATTCTTGTACGAAGGAGCAGGCAGTAAAATCTTGTGAAAAATATGCAAGATTATGTGGATATGAGGATGCAGAGATTTCTTCGTATGCAATTACATTAGATGCAATTCAAAATATTGAAAAAAAATTACAGTATACGATTAGTGCTCCAGGAGAAGGCTATGAGGTTATAACAAGAGGACAAGTGGAGCAATTAAGAGATGAAGGGAAAGAGGCAGAGGCGGATGCATTGTACGATAAAATGGATTCGGGATTTAAGAGAAATTTGCCTTGGAAAAAGGAATATGAGGCGATGCTTCTGGTATATAAGTTAAAGTTAAATGAAGTCTTAATGGATAGTGGGCAATTAGAGATTGTATATCTTCCTTACCAAAATAAAGTAGCTATTTTGAGTGCAGATCTTCCATATGAACCAGAAGAAATTTCAGAAAAACATGAGTTAGTTTCAAAAGAAAAAGCCATGTCACAAGCAATACAGACATTGGGAACAAATATTACAATTGATACGATTTCTCTAGTTTATGTAATAGAATATAACGCGGATGGGGAAAACTATGCGGTTCCTGCATGGCGAGTTGATTATATTCAAAATAATACAGATGAATCTGTAATTGCTGGAAGAACAGGAACAATTTATATTGATGCGGTAAGTGGATTTGTAGTAAATAATTGATGCGATATGCAATAGAGCGGAGGTGAAAAATATGAACTGCCTTAGAATGGATTTGAGGAGAAGTATTTTTTGCAAAAAATTTGTATTCATTGTAATAGCGGCACTTTTGGTTCTGTTTGCTTCAACATGGAATGAATTTCAAAGTTATACATGGTGGGGAAATTCAACAGGGATGCAGGGGTGCGTAAATATATTATATAATAGTTTGGCGTTTGATAAATTTAAAGTGGTTATTGTATTCTTGCTCGGTGGCCTTTACACAGGCAGCTATTGCAGCGATGAAAATAGTCGATATTTGCGTTCGATTCTTAATAGAACAACACTTTTGTCGTACACGATCAGTCGTTTTGTTATTAATTTTCTTGCGATCATGTTGGGAATGATAATAGTAGTTGGACTCTATCTTGTTGTAAGTGTTTGCATGGGTTTGCCATTGATGTCATTGGGAATGAAAGACCTTTATTATGGTATTTTTTCATGGAATCATCCGATTCTGTATTCAGTCATGATGGCACTTCAGTTTGGGGTGATCACAGTTGCTTGTAGTGGCACTGGATTATTACTTTCTGTTTATCAGCCTAATTTATTTGTGGCAGTTGGAATGTGTGGCCTTACGTTCTATGCAGCGGCTTCCTATATTCCATATAGCAGCATATTTAGCATATTGGGACTGATTTCTATGATGCCAACATTTTCAGCAGGAACTGCTACTCCACATACACTTATGTTTTTATGGGGGATGCTGTATCCGTTTACTGTATATGCATTTTGTGCATTTTTCTTTGCAAGAAGACTAGAATGGAGGAAAAAACATGGACTTATTTAAACGTTCAATGGCAGTTACTTCCATTAATTTTAATTGTTGGAGACAGGACTTTCGAGTAAAATTTATTTTTTTATTTACTGCACTTATTGTTTTTAATATATTGAAGCCTATTTTGCAGTACGGACTAGACAATGGTGCAGTATCGACACCACTTCTTCTTCCATTACTGTTTGGAAGTACAGAGATTTCAATTGGAACACCCAAAATTTGTTTCCATATTGGGCTTATTTTGTTACTCTGTGATGCACCATTTTATTATCCAATTACACCATATGCAATCATGAGAAGCAAACGTTCTGGTTGGTGCATTGGTACTTGTCTATACATAGCAGCAGTTTCATTTGTCTATATTGCGTTTATTACAGTTTGCGCAGCACTGGTAGCCGTTCCCATTCTTTCCTTGAGGGACAGTTGGGATGGAGCAGCAGCGGATCTTATTTATGGAACCTCACAGATGAGTAAAGAGCAATTAGCTCAATTATATCCAACGGTTATTCCAATTATAGTTGTAAAATATCTATATCCAAGTGGAGCAACACTTTATACGTTTCTGACAGCATGGGCGTCCTTTACACTGCTTGGTATGATTTTGTATTTCGTTAGCTTAATTAGCAAAAATATCTTGTGGGGATTGGCAGTGAGCGGAATCATTGTTTTTCTTGATCCAATACTCACATGGCTTGCGTTTCCTAAAAACTATTGGCTGCAATATTTTTCGCCTGTCTGCTGGACAAGCGTAGAGTCACTAGACGCTGTACAGGCGCATCGAGCACTCACGATTCCAGCAATTTCAGCTCTGTATGCAATTTTGTTGTTAGTATTCTTTGCGGCAATTTATTACCAGAGCAAACGAATCATGATAACAGATTTACAGGGAAATAACGACCAATAATGAGTGATCGGAAAGAGAAAGTGAGGAACGTATAGAATGATCGAAATAAAAGATTTGACAAAGAGCTTTGATGGTGTAGAAGTTCTGTCGCATATTAGCATGACACTGGAAAAAGGAAAGATTTATGGTCTTGTCGGACGAAATGGTTCTGGAAAAACGATGCTGATGAAGCATATTTTGGGGTTTGTTTCACCTACATCCGGAACAATTACAATTGATGGTAAAATACTTGGAAAGGATATTGATGCGCCAGATAATATCGGAGCCATTATTGAAAATCCAGGATTTCTTCCCGGTTATTCTGGCTTTCGCAATTTGAAGATGCTTGCGTCTATTCGTCACAAGATTTCCGATGAAGAGATCAAGAATGCAATTCGTCTTGTTGGACTTGATCCGGAGAGTAAGAAGCATGTCGGAAAATATTCGCTCGGTATGCGTCAGCGCCTTGGACTGGCACAGGCACTAATGGAGCATCCAGATATTCTTCTTTTGGATGAGCCATTGTCTGGATTGGATAACGATGGTGTGCAGGAGATGTATCAGATTCTTTTAAATCAGAAAGAAGCAGGAAAGCTGATTGTTGTCGCCAGCCATAGCAGCGAGGATATTCGTGTACTGTGTGATGAGATTTTCCATTTTGATAGGGGAAAGATGATTGAGCATCAGATAGCAGAAAAGCAATAAGAACAGTGAGAAAATTGAATAAGAAAAATTGTTTACTATGGTCAGAAGCGTGTAGAGTAAAGTCTACGGTGCTTCTGACTATTTTTATTTTTTGCATGAAGTCTCCACGCATATTCTAGTTGGGAAAGAGGAACTAACGAAAACATCAATAAGATGATTTAACGCCATATTCCGAATGGTGTGGATTTTGATGATAAAACAGAAAACGATATCATATATATTGAAAGCTGGATAAATAGCTATCCTCGTAGGATGTTTCGTTTTCAGACCTCCAAAGCACTTTTTGAGGCAGAATTAAAGCAGTTTGGATAAGAAAAGGTCTTGGCAGTATGATATGTAAAGCTGCCAAGACAAATTTAAAAAAAATGTCGTAAAACTATTGACAACCAAGCAAAAATAAAACAAAATTAAAAAATGCTTGACAACTACTGCACAAAATAATATAATGAAAAACAGCTAAATAACAAAAAAATAAAAAGCAAAGGATAATCAATGGCGATTACACAGGATCTTGATTTCCTTTGCTCTTTTTTTGACCATTTGGCAATAAAGGGCAGCCCTTTGGGCAGCGGAAGGAGCAGATTATGAAAAAGAACAAAGCACTTGCACTGGCGCTTGCAGCGGCTATGACCGCATCAATGGCACCGATCACAGCGATGGCAGATGAGACTGAGGGACTGACATCTTATTACACGTACCAGACAGC
>CAVCXB010000058.1:0-18448 GCA_963605535.1 Wujia chipingensis | reverse complement strand
TCAGTCCACGCGCTCTTTTCCCCAGAAATAGAGTGCTACAGTTCCCGGACCGGTATGACTGCCGATAGTCGCACCGATCGAGTAGATCTCGGCCTTACCACTTAAATTTGGAAAACGGCTCTCAACAAGTGCCGCAACAGCCTTTGCATCTTCGATACACTCAGAGTGGCTGATGAAGCACTTTCCGGAATATGCCAAACCGCCCTCGGCATTTTCTTCCATTTTCTGAACAATTCGCTGAATTACTTTTCGTTTGGTACGGACTTTTTCTCTGGCAATCAATCGTCCCTCAAAATCGACATTCAGCAGCGGACAGATGCCGAGCATACCGCCAAAGAAACCGGCTGCCTTAGATACTCTTCCACCTTTGATAAAGAAGGTAAGATCCGATGTAAAGAACCAGTGCTGTACTTTCTTCTTATTTTCGCATACCCATGCATACAACTCATCAATGCTTTTTCCCGCATCTCTCATATCTGCAAGCGTATCGATCAACAGTCCAAAGCCGGAAGAAGCAGCCAGCGAGTCAACGACATAGATTTTTCGATGCGGGTACTCCTCCTGTAACTGTTTAGCGGCAATCACTGCTGAATTATAGGTGCCTGAGATACCACTTGAAAGTGTCAGATGAAGAACATCTTTTCCCTCATCCAGAATCCCGCGGAATAAATCTTCATATTCTCCGATGCTCACCTGTGAGGTCTTTGCATCCTCGCCAGCCAGCATTCTTCGGTACAGCTCTGCCGGAGGCATCGTCTGACCAAGATCGTCCAGATAATCATTTCCACCTAACTCATAGTGAAAGCATGCATAACGGATTCCCCGTTTCTCAAAATATTCTTTTGTCAGATCCGCCGTCGAACAGCAGCTGAGACAATATCCTTCCATACTCATCTCCTCCTTTTATCAGCCATGCAGACCGCGCGCCTGTCTATCCATATCCTCTATTACGATATCATAAATCTCGCCGAGGGATGCACAGTATTCCAACACCAGCCACGGCTCATTTGTATGAAAATGGATCTTGATCAGTTCCTCATCGCCCACTGCTAACAGGCAGTCACCTTTAAAATGCTCGGTAATGTAATCGTTGATTACATCCTCGTCCAGATCCTTTCCTTCAATTAAAAGCTGTGTATCATATCGAAATTCTAACATATTTTTCCTCCCTTATCGTACTTAGGATTTTCTCCTTTGAATAGTTACAGTATATCTTTTTTGCTATCCAAATACAAGTAGCGTTAAAGAGAAAATACATCATGCTTCACAAAACTACTGGGTTGCACATACAGCAAAAAAGCCCCGGAACCTCTCGGCCCGGGGCTTTATCCGACACTAACGTGCCAAATGCTTACGCATCCATTTTATTCAGATAGAATTATTCAACGATGGAAACTACTCTACCAGAACCAACGGTTCTACCACCCTCACGGATAGCGAAACGAAGACCCTGCTCCATAGCTACCGGGTGAATCAGCTCGATGGTCATCTCTACGTTATCACCTGGCATACACATCTCGGTACCAGCCGGAAGCTCGCAAACACCAGTAACATCAGTTGTTCTGAAATAGAACTGCGGTCTGTAGTTGTTGAAGAATGGAGTATGACGACCACCCTCATCCTTGGTCAGAACGTATACCTGAGCGGTAAACTTCTTGTGGCACTTTACAGAACCTGGCTTACACAGACACTGACCTCTTTCGATATCAGTTCTCTGAACACCACGAAGCAGAGCACCGATGTTATCACCAGCCTGAGCCTCATCCAGAAGCTTACGGAACATCTCGATACCGGTTACAACTACAGTTCTGTTCTCTTCCTTGATACCTACGATCTCAACGGAATCGTTCAGATGCAGAGTACCTCTCTCTACTCTACCGGTAGCAACAGTACCACGACCGGTGATGGAGAATACGTCCTCAACTGGCATCAGGAATGGCTTATCAGTATCACGAACCGGATCCGGAACGTAGCTATCAACAGCTTCCATTAACTCAAGGATCTTGTCTCCCCACTCTCCCTGCGGATCGTTCAGAGCCTGAAGTGCAGAACCTCTGATAACCGGAATGTCATCACCCGGGAACTCATACTCGTTCAGCAGCTCACGGATCTCCATCTCAACCAGCTCAAGCAGCTCCTCATCGTCTACCATATCACACTTGTTCATGAATACAACGATATACGGAACGCCTACCTGACGGGACAGAAGGATGTGCTCTCTAGTCTGAGCCATAACACCATCGGTAGCAGCTACAACCAGGATAGCACCATCCATCTGTGCAGCACCGGTGATCATGTTCTTAACGTAGTCAGCATGTCCTGGGCAGTCAACGTGAGCGTAGTGACGGTTCGGAGTCTCATACTCAACGTGAGCAGTAGAGATAGTGATTCCTCTCTCTCTCTCTTCTGGAGCCTTATCGATGTTCTCGAATGCAACGGCCTCACCAGTACCATATCTCTCGTGAAGAGTCTTGGTAATAGCAGCAGTTAAAGTAGTCTTACCATGGTCAACGTGTCCGATGGTACCAATGTTACAATGCGGTTTCGTTCTTTCAAATTTAGCCTTTGCCATGATTGAAATTCCTCCTTAAATATTGCCCAGAGGGCATGAATGTCTTGTCTTAGACTGACACTGTTTTCAGTATATTACATAATGAAAACTTTTTCAAGCCTAAATTGGGAAATAATGAAAAATTTATCATTATATGCTGCACAGCACAACACTGTGCAGCATTATGATTTTGTTTTAAAACAACTATTCAGAGCCGCATCTCGATTTCGCTACGCTTCATCTCGTTGTGGCTTCTCGCCATATGAAATTGTATGAAAAAGCTCTCATCCATGCAAGCATGATTCGTGCTTTTCCATCAATTTCGCATGGCTCTGAATAGTTACAAATTATTTGTTCTTTGCGCTCAGAACCTTCTCCTGAACATTCTTCGGAACTGGCTCATACTTCTCAAAGAACATAGAATAGTTACCACGACCCTGGGTCTTGGAACGCAGGTCTGTGGAATAGCCGAACATCTCAGCCAACGGAACAAAACCTCTAACGATCTTGCCGCCGCCCAGGTCATCCATACCCTCGATACGGCCACGACGGGAGTTGATATCACCGATAACATCACCCATGTATTCCTCAGGCATAGTAACCTCAACCTTCATGATAGGCTCAAGAAGGACTGGGGATGCCTTCTGCATAGCTTCCTTGAATGCCATAGAACCGGCAATGTGGAATGCCATCTCAGAAGAATCGACTTCATGATAAGAACCGTCGTATACATCAGCGCATACACCGATAACCGGGTAACCGCCAAGAATACCGCTCTTAGTAGCCTCTTCGATACCTTCGCCAACAGCCGGGATATATTCCTTCGGAATAGCTCCACCGACAACAGAAGACTTGAACTGGAACAGTTCTTCTCCGTTGTAATCCATTGGTGTGAAGTGTACCTTACAATGACCGTACTGTCCACGACCACCGGACTGCTTAGCATACTTGCTATCTACATCAACAGCCTTGGTAATTGCTTCCTTGTAAGCAACCTGAGGTGCACCAACGTTTGCCTCAACCTTGAACTCACGAAGCAGACGGTCAACGATGATCTCCAGATGAAGCTCACCCATACCAGCGATGATGGTCTGTCCAGTTTCCTGATCAGTGTGCTGACGGAAGGTCGGATCCTCCTCAGCCAGCTTTGCGAGAGCCTCGCCCATCTTCTGCTGTCCAGCCTTGGTCTTTGGCTCGATCGCCAGCTCGATAACTGGCTCCGGGAACTCCATAGACTCAAGGATTACCGGATTCTGCTCATCACAGATGGTATCACCGGTAGTTGTTACCTTGAAACCAACAGCTGCTGCGATATCACCGGAATAAACCTTATCCAGCTCCATACGCTTATTCGCGTGCATCTGCAGGATACGGCCTACACGCTCCTTCTTATCCTTTGTAGCGTTGTATACATAGGATCCGGAGTTTAAAGTACCAGAGTAAACTCTGAAATATGCTAACTTACCAACGAATGGGTCAGCCATGATTTTGAATGCCAGAGCAGAGAACGGCTCTTCATCGGAAGAATGTCTTACGACTTCGTTTCCGTCCATATCAACACCCTTGATAGCCGGGATGTCAACTGGAGATGGCATAAACTCTACGATTGCATCAAGAAGCTTCTGAACACCCTTGTTACGATAAGCACTACCGCAGCATACTGGAATAGCAGTACACTCGCAGCATCCCTTACGAAGAGCAGCCTTCATGTCAGCTACGGAAACTTCCTCGCCCTCAAGGTACTGCATCATAAGCTCGTCATCAAGCTCACAGATCTTCTCTACTAACTCGGTATGATACTCTTCTGCCTGCTCCTGCATATCTTCCGGAATGTCGCAGATTGTGATATCATCACCCTTATCATCATTGTAAATATAAGCCTTCATCTCGAACAGGTCAATGATTCCCTTGAAATCATCTTCCTTACCGATTGGAAGCTGAAGAACGATTGCGTTCTTACCTAATCTTGTACGGATCTGCTCTACAGCGCCGTAGAAGTTTGCACCAAGGATATCCATCTTGTTGATGAATGCCATTCTCGGTACGTTGTAGGTATCAGCCTGACGCCATACGTTCTCAGACTGAGGCTCAACACCACCCTTTGCACAGAAAACGCCAACGGCGCCATCCAGTACACGAAGGGAACGCTCAACCTCAACGGTGAAGTCAACGTGTCCTGGGGTATCAATGATATTGATACGATGCTCCAGAGCACCCGGCTTCGGCTTGCAGTTTTCTTCCAGTGTCCAGTGACAGGTAGTAGCTGCAGATGTGATTGTGATACCTCTTTCCTGCTCCTGAGCCATCCAGTCCATGGTAGCAGTACCCTCATGGGTATCACCAATCTTATAATTAACTCCAGTATAATACAGAATACGCTCAGTCAGAGTGGTCTTACCAGCATCGATATGAGCCATGATTCCAATATTTCTGGTTCTCTCCAATGGATATTCTCTTCCAGCCAAGATTTTTTCCTCCTTAACCTGCTGTAAATATCAGACAATGCAACAATTAGAAGCGATAGTGAGCAAACGCCTTGTTTGCATCTGCCATCTTGTGCATATCTTCCTTTCTCTTTACAGCGGAACCTGTTCCATTTGCTGCATCCATGATCTCGTTTGCAAGCTTATCTTCCATGGTCTTCTCGCCTCTCTTACGGGAGAACATGGTCAGCCAACGAAGTGCAAGAGCCTGTCTTCTCTCTGGCTTAACCTCGATCGGAACCTGATAAGTTGCTCCACCGATTCTCTTAGCCTTAACCTCAAGAACTGGCATTACATTGTTCATTGCCTCTTCAAAAACCTCTACAGCTGGCTTTCCGGTCTTTGCCTCAACCTTGTTGAAAGCGCCATAAACGATCTTCTGGGCAACACCCTTCTTACCGTCTAACATAATGTTGTTGATCAGCTTGGTAACAACCTTATTGTTGTATAACGGATCTGCTAAAACGTCTCTCTTCTGAGTATGTCCTTTACGTGGCACGATACTTCCCTCCTTAACTACAATACGAGGCTTTCGCCTCTCAGTTATCTCATCGGTACTCACATCCATCTTTGTGTTCGCGCTCGGTTCTTGTTTCTTCAGTACAGGTACAGCCCGTCATCAGACTGCACAACCTGACTGTACCTTTCTATCTCCTGCAACCGCCAGGAAGGTATTGTTCGAATGCCGGCACTAATCAAAAAAAGTGGTACACTTACTTACTTGTTATGCGCGAAAATTACTTCTTAGCGTCCTTCGGTCTCTTAGCACCGTACTTGGAACGAGCCTGGCGTCTCTTAGCAACACCTGCTGTATCAAGGGTTCCTCTTACGATATGGTATCTGGTACCTGGTAAGTCCTTAACACGACCGCCACGGATCAGAACTACGCTATGCTCCTGAAGGTTGTGTCCCTCACCTGGGATATAGCTTGTTACTTCGATTCCATTGGAAAGACGTACTCTGGCGATCTTTCTAAGAGCGGAGTTCGGCTTCTTAGGAGTAGCTGTCTTAACTGCGGTACAAACACCTCTCTTCTGCGGAGCGCTCTTGTCGGTAGACTTCTTCTTTAAGGAGTTATATCCCTTCTGAAGTGCCGGAGCAGTAGACTTCTTCTGCTGAGTCTGTCTTCCTTTTCTAACTAACTGATTAAATGTAGGCATCCGTTTCACCTCCTGCGGAAATTAAAAACATAATGAATTCATGTGCGCCCGGTTGTTGGATGGCACTCTGCCTCCAAAGCCACATGCCTTTAGATTATATATCCTTTCTATTTTTCTGTCAATAGAGAATTTTTGTTTTTTGCAGGTTTTTTTCAAAAGAAAAGCTGTTCCGACGATTTTCACCGCCAGAACAGCTTTTCAATCAGCTAACGCTTTTTTCTTATAATGATTCAGAATTCAATTTGGAATTCCTTCTTCTTACTCCTCATCGGAATCCTCGTTCTTAGAGAAGGTCTTAGAATATGCCTCGTCGAAATCATCCATGCTCTCATCGTCTGCATCGTCATCTGCAAATGCTTCCTCAGCAGCCTTTACTGCCTCGTCCTCATCCTCAGATTCATCGAACTCTTCAGAAAGAGCGATGGTGTCCTCATCCTCGATCTCCTCATCATCAAAATCAACAACATCAGACTGCTGATAATCGGTGTTGAGTTCAAGGTTGCGGTAACGCTTCATACCGGTACCAACCGGAAGCAGCTTACCGATGATTACGTTCTCCTTCATACCCAGTAACGGGTCAACCTTTCCGTTGATTGCCGCATCGGTCAGTGCCTTTGTGGTCTCCTGGAAGGATGCTGCTGACAGGAAGGAGTTGGTTGCCAAAGATGCCTTTGTGATACCAAGCATGATCTGCTTTCCTTCTGCTGGCTCTTTGCCCTCAGCGATCAGCTTCTCGTTCATGTCGTCAAAGTCTAAGACATCCATGGATACGCCCGGAAGGACATCCGCGTCTCCGCTCTTTTCGATACGGATCTTCTTTAACATCTGACGAACGATAACCTCGATATGCTTATCGTTGATCTCTACACCCTGCAGACGGTATACACGCTGAACTTCCTGAAGCATGTAATCCTGTACGGCACGAACACCCTGAATACGCAGGATATCATGCGGATTGATGCTTCCTTCTGTCAGCGGATCACCGGCATTGATTACCTTACCGTCGATTGGACGAATTCTTGCATCGTAAGGAATCATATAGGTCTTAGACTCTCCGCTCTCCGGATCGGTCACAATGATCTCTCTCTTCTTCTTTATATCCTTAACAGTGGCAATTCCGCCGATTTCTGTTACGATTGCAACACCCTTCGGCTTACGTGCTTCGAAAAGCTCCTCGACACGAGGAAGACCCTGTGTGATATCGCCGCCGGCAACACCGCCGCTATGGAAGGTTCTCATGGTCAGCTGTGTACCAGGCTCACCGATGGACTGAGCTGCGATAATACCAACAGCCTCACCGATCTGTACAGCCTGTCCTGTTGCCAGGTTTGCACCGTAGCACTTTGCACAGATTCCAACGTGGGAACGGCAGCTAAGGACGGTACGAATCTTAACGGTATGTCTGCCCATACGCTCGAGTGCATTCATAACCTTCGCAGCACGCTTTGGTGTTACCATGCAGTTCTCGCGAATGATCTCTTCTTCGGTATCCGGATCAATGATCGTCTCTGCGATAAATCTGCCTGTCATACGTTCCTGCAGCTGCTCGACAACTTCCTGTCCATTCATGAAAGAACCGATTTCCATATAAGGAATGTTCTTGCCTTCACAGCAGTCCAGCTCGCGAACCATCAGCTGCTGGGATACATCAACAAGACGTCTTGTCAGGTAACCAGAGTCGGCGGTACGAAGTGCGGTATCGGACATACCCTTTCTTGCACCGTGAGCAGAAATGAAGTACTCCAATACGTCCAGACCTTCACGGAAGTTTGACTTAATCGGAAGTTCGATTGCTTTACCGGTAGTATTTGCCATCAAACCACGCATACCGGCCAGCTGCTTGATCTGCTTATCAGAGCCACGCGCACCGGAGTCTGCCATCATGAAGATGTTGTTGTACTTATCCAGTCCGTCAAGCAGTGCCTTTGTCAGCTCCTTATCGGTAGCCTCCCACGTCTTGATAACCTGATTGTAACGCTCCTCATCCGTGATCCAACCCATCTTGTAGTGCTTTGCAATCTTATCAACTGTTGCCTGAGCAGCCTTGATCATCTCCGGCTTCTGCGGCGGAACCGTCATATCGGATACGGATACGGTCATAGCAGCTCTTGTGGAGTACTTGTAACCCATTGCCTTGATGGAGTCCAGAACCTCAGCAGTCTTGGTTGCTCCGTGTGTGTTGATAACCTTCTCCAGAATCTGCTTTAACTGCTTCTTGCCGACATGGAAATCAACCTCCAGCTTTAATGCATTTTCCGGAATGCTTTTGTCTACATATCCAAGATCCTGCGGAAGAATCTCATTGAACATGCATCTTCCCAGTGTGGTATCCAGCGTATCCTGAAGAACCGTGCCGTCTGGCATAGTCTTTCTGACACGAATCTTAACCTTGCTGTGGAAAGTAATGCAGCCATTCTCATATGCAAGCATTGCCTCGTCCAGATTCTTGAAGCACATGCCCTCACCCTTTGCACCAGGTCTCTCCTGAGTCAGGTAATAGATACCAAGTACCATATCCTGAGAAGGAACCGCTACCGGGCCTCCATCAGACGGCTTTAACAGGTTGTTTGGGGACAGCAGCATGAAACGGCACTCTGCCTGCGCCTCCAAAGACAGCGGCAGATGGACAGCCATCTGGTCTCCATCGAAGTCGGCGTTGAATGCGGTACAAACAAGCGGATGAAGCTTGATTGCCTTACCTTCTACAAGAATCGGCTCGAATGCCTGAATACCAAGTCTGTGCAGTGTAGGCGCACGGTTTAACATAACCGGATGCTCCTTGATTACATCTTCCAGCACATCCCAAACCTTCGTCTCCAGACGCTCTACCATCTTCTTTGCGCTCTTGATATTATGAGCAGAACCGTTCTCAACAAGCTCCTTCATAACAAACGGCTTGAACAGCTCGATTGCCATCTCCTTCGGAAGACCGCACTGGTAAATCTTTAACTCCGGTCCTACGACGATAACGGAACGTCCAGAATAGTCAACACGCTTACCTAACAGGTTCTGACGGAAACGACCCTGCTTACCCTTTAACATATCGGAAAGAGACTTTAAGTTACGATTTCCAGGACCGGTTACGGCACGTCCACGACGACCGTTATCGATCAGGGCATCCACTGCCTCCTGAAGCATACGCTTCTCGTTACGAACGATAATCTCCGGAGCACCTAACTCAAGCAGTCTTTCCAGACGGTTGTTTCTATTGATAATACGGCGATACAGATCATTCAAGTCAGATGTTGCGAATCTTCCGCCATCCAGCTGAACCATAGGACGCAGATCCGGCGGCATAACCGGGATTGCATCTAGGATCATCCACTCCGGACGGTTTCCGGAGTTGCGGAATGCTTCAACCACTTCTAATCTCTTAATGATACGAGCACGCTTCTGTCCGGAAGCATCCTTCAGCTCTGCACGCAGTTCCTCGGAATCCTTCTCCAGATCAATTGCCTTTAACAACTCCTGAATGGCCTCAGCACCCATTCCAACACGGAACTTGCCGTAGCCGTACTGCTCTACCGCATCGCGGTACTCTCTCTCGGAGAGTACCTGCTTATAATTCAGATCAGACTCGCCCTTGTCGAGAACGACATAGGAAGCGAAGTACAGAATCTTGTCAAGATTTCTCGGTGAAATATCAAGGATCAGGCCCATACGGCTCGGAATACCCTTGAAATACCAGATATGGGAAACCGGAGCTGCCAGCTCGATATGTCCCATACGCTCACGGCGGACACTGGACTTTGTAACCTCAACACCACAACGGTCACAAACCATATCCTTGTAACGAATCTTCTTATACTTTCCGCAGTGGCACTCCCAGTCCTTCTGCGGTCCGAAAATACGCTCACAGAATAAGCCATCCGGTTCCGGCTTCAGCGTTCTGTAGTTAATTGTTTCAGCCTTTGTGACAGCGCCTCTCGACCACTCTCTGATCTTCTCAGGGGAAGCAAGACCAATCTTAATGGACTCGAAAGCGATTGACTGTCCTCCATCGGTTTTATTTTCCGGCATAAATGGTTCTCCCTTCTGGCTCTTAGTTATCTGAGTCTCCTAAATCATCGAAATCATCTGCATCGTCAAATCCGTCAGACCCAAATGACCCGTCCACATCATCTTTATCAAAATCGTCTGCATTGGAAGCGTCCATCTCAACATCTGCGATCTCGCCATCCTTTACTTCCTGAATGGTGGAACCGTTTCTCTGGAACTCTTCCTCAGAATAATGACGCTTTCCGCCGTCTTCCATGATGCTTCTGAAGTCGGTGTTGCCATATTCTGTGCTTTCCTTAATCTCTACTTCATTGTTGTCTGCATCGAGTACGCGTACATCCAGTGCCAATGCCTGTAATTCCTTAAGAAGTACCTTGAAGGACTCCGGTACACCAGGCTCAGGAATGTTCTCGCCCTTGATGATCGCCTCGTAAGTCTTCACACGTCCTACAACGTCATCGGACTTAACCGTTAAGATCTCCTGCAGGGTATAAGCAGCGCCATATGCCTCGAGAGCCCAAACCTCCATCTCTCCGAAACGCTGTCCGCCGAACTGTGCCTTACCACCCAGAGGCTGCTGGGTAACAAGTGAGTAAGGACCGGTAGAACGTGCATGGATCTTATCATCAACCAGATGATGCAGCTTTAAGTAATGCATGTGACCGATGGTTACCGGGCTGTCGAAATACTCACCGGTACGACCGTCACGCAGTCTCACCTTGCCATCGCGTGTGATCGGAACACCCTTCCACAGCTCTCTGTGCTCCAGATGGGTACCCAGATAATCCATAACGTCCTCACGCAGAGAATCCTTATACTTCTCATAGAATTCATCCCACTCCATATTGACATAATCGTTTGCCAAATCAAGTGTATCAAAAATATCATTCTCACTTGCGCCATCAAATACAGGTGTCGAAATATTGAATCCCAGTGCCTTGGCAGCCAGACTCAAATGAATCTCCAATACCTGTCCGATATTCATACGAGACGGCACACCCAGAGGGTTCAGCACGATATCCAGAGGACGTCCATTTGGAAGGAATGGCATATCTTCTACAGGAAGAACTCTGGAGACAACACCCTTGTTTCCGTGACGGCCAGCCATCTTATCGCCGACGGAGATCTTTCTCTTCTGTGCGATATAGATGCGAACAACCTGATTTACACCAGGTGCCAGCTCATCACTGTTCTGACGGTTAAATACCTTTGTATCAACAACGATACCATACGCGCCATGCGGCAGCTTCAAAGAGGTATCGCGAACTTCTCTTGCCTTCTCACCGAAGATTGCGCGAAGCAGTCTCTCCTCGGAAGTCAGCTCTGTCTCACCCTTCGGTGTTACCTTACCTACCAGAATATCTCCGGCACGTACTTCTGCACCGATGCGGATGATACCGCGGTCGTCCAGATCCTTGAGTGCCTCATCTCCGACACCCGGAACATCTCTTGTGATCTCTTCCGGTCCGAGCTTGGTATCACGGGATTCTGCGGCATATTCCTCAATATGAATGGAGGTATATACATCCTCCTGAACAAGACGCTCGCTCAACAGAACGGCATCCTCGTAGTTGTAACCTTCCCAGGTCATGAATCCGATTAACGGATTCTTGCCAAGAGCGATCTCACCATTCTTGGTGGACGGACCATCTGCGATTACCTGTCCAGCCTCAACACGCTCGTCCTTGTAGACGATTGGTCTCTGGTTGTAGCAGTTGCTCTGGTTGCTTCTGGAGAATTTGGTCAGATGATACTCATCTCTGGTACCATCGTCACACTTAATGATGATCACCTTAGAAGAAGAACGCTCAACAACACCCGCATGCTTTGCAGCAATGCAAACACCGGAATCGTATGCAGCCTTATCCTCCATACCGGTACCAACAACAGGAGCCTCTGTTAACATTAACGGAACGGCCTGGCGCTGCATGTTGGATCCCATAAGCGCACGGTTTGCATCATCGTTCTGCAGGAACGGAATCATAGATGTTGCAACAGAGAATACCATTCGCGGAGAAACGTCCATCAAATCGATGTTCTTCTGCTCAAACTCAGAAGTCTCCTCACGGAAACGACCAGAAACCATCTTATTCTGGAAATGACCTTCTGCATCTAACGGCTCATTTGCCTGTGCTACTACGAAATCGTCCTCTTCATCAGCGGTGAAGTAACGAACATTATCGGTTACACGCGGATTTTCCGGATCGCTCTTATCAACGATACGATAAGGGGCCTCGATAAATCCATATTTATTTACTCTTGCATAGGTTGCAAGGGAGTTAATCAGACCGATGTTTGGACCCTCAGGGGTCTCAATCGGGCACATACGTCCATAATGGGTATAATGCACGTCTCGAACCTCGAATCCGGCACGATCTCTTGACAGACCGCCAGGTCCTAACGCGGACAGACGTCTCTTATGAGTCAGCTCGGCAAGCGGGTTGTTCTGATCCATGAACTGAGACAGCTGGGAACTTCCGAAGAACTCCTTAACAGCAGCGGTGACAGGCTTGATGTTGATTAAGCTCTGTGGAGTCAGATCAGACGGATCGTTTGTGGACATACGCTCTCTTACGACACGCTCCATACGGGACATACCAATACGGTACTGGTTCTGCAACAGCTCACCTACCGCACGGATACGACGGTTTCCTAAGTGGTCGATGTCGTCATCCTGTCCTACGCCATACTCCAAGTTCAGGCAGTAGTTGATGGAACCAAGGATATCTTCCTTCATGATGTGCTTCGGAATCAGCTCGGCGTTGTTTGCGCGCAGCTCTGCCATCAGCTCCTCACCCTCAAGACCCTTCTCAAGGATCTGGGTCAGTACTGGGTAGTAAACAAGCTCATTGATGCCAGCAGCCTCAAGCTCTTCCTCAGTCAGGTTCAGATACTCGGCAGCGTCTACCATAAGGTTAGACAGAACCTTTACACGACGTCCTTCTACGTCAACATATACATACGGAACACCTGCGTTCTGGATCTTGGTTGCGATTGCACGGTTACAGGTTGTGCCTGCCTCAGCGATGATCTCGCCGGTAGAAGCATCTACAACATCATCTGCTAAGATGTGTCCATTCAGACGGTTGCGGAAATGCAATTTCTTATTATATTTATAACGTCCTACACGAGCTAAGTCATATCTTCTTACATCAAAGAACATTCCCTGAATCAGGCTGGAAGCACTGTCAGTAGAAAGCGGCTCGCCCGGGCGAATCTTCTTATACAGTTCAAGAAGACCGCTCTTGTAATCGTTGCTGACATCCTTCTCGATGGTAGCAAGAAGCTTTGGCTCATCGCCGAAGATCTCAAGGATCTGCTCGTTGCTGCCCCATCCCAATGCACGGATCAGAACGGTTACCGGTATCTTACGTGTACGATCGACTCTTACATAGAAAATATCATTGGAGTCTGTCTCATACTCAAGCCATGCACCACGATTCGGGATAACCTGGGAAGAGAACAGCTCTTTTCCGGTCTTATCATGGTCGATAGTAAAATAAATACCAGGTGAACGTACCAGCTGGCTAACGATAACACGCTCGGCTCCGTTAATCACGAAGGAGCCCGTATCCGTCATCAACGGAAGATCACCAATATAAATCTCATGCTCTTTAATGGTGTCAGTTTCCTTATTGTGGAGTCTGACCTCAACCTTAAGTGGTGCGGAATACGTTGCATCACGTTCCTTGCATTCCTCGATCGTGTGCTTAATCTCATCCGGGCACAGACGGAATTTGCCAAAACGCAACTCCAGATTGCCGCTGAAATCTACGATAGGAGAAATATCATCAAATACCTCTCTAAGTCCATCGCCAAGGAACCACTGGTAAGAATCCTTCTGGATCGCAATCAGATTCGGGACTTCAAGAACTTCGTTGGACTTGGAATAACTCATACGGAAAGTTCTGCCGGATTTGACTGGTCGAATTCTGTTTTTTTCCATGTTTGCTCACCCCTGATAAATATATTTTGTGCCTCTATCCTATCCATATCTGTGCGGCATACTGCCCCAAAGTCTATTGGCAGACGCCATTGTCTTCTATACGGAAGCATAGAAAGCGATTTTGTCCATGATAGTGCACATATCACTATAACATAGCAAATACAAGCTGTCAACTAGTTTTTGCCTTTTTTCAAATTTCTTTTCAAAAAATCTTCTTTACAAATTTATGTTTGTCTGATATAATAGTTCTACTTTTGGAAATCGGGGCGTAGCGCAGTTTGGTAGCGCGCATGAATGGGGTTCATGAGGCCGCAAGTTCAAGTCTTGTCGCCCCGACTGACTTTTATTATAAATATATTCTTTCCCATAGACCGGCGGATCCGGTCTTTTTTTATTGTTTCTTTATGTGTTGACGATTTTTCTCAATCTCCTGTCACACACAAAAACGGTCCGCAGCAGTCAAACTGCTCCAGACCGTTTCCTTGTTTCAAAGTATTGTCAGTGCAAATTACTTTAAGGTAACCTTTGCTCCAACTTCCTCTAACTTCTTCTTCAGCTCTTCAGCATCAGCCTTAGCTGCAGCTTCCTTAACTACCTTCGGAGCAGCCTCAACTAACTCCTTAGCTTCCTTCAGACCCAGACCGGTTACTTCACGAACAACCTTGATAACCTTGATCTTGGAAGCTGCCGGAACCTCAGTCAGCTCTACGTCGAACTCAGTCTTCTCTTCCTCAGCCGGTGCGCCAGCGCCTGCTGCTGCTACAACAACACCTGCTGCTGCAGATACGCCAAACTCTTCCTCACATGCCTTTACCAGATCATTTAACTCTAAAACGCTCATACCCTTAATAGCTTCGATAATCTCTGCTGCTGTCATGATAAATTTCCTCCTAATATAAAAATTTATTTAACTGTGCCTTACGGCATTTTCAAATGACGATCCATTCTGAATCATCTCATGCAGCTGCTCTATGCAGCCGCCAAAACCCACTGTAATACCGAATTATGCTTCCTGCTTCTCTGCGATCTGCTTGATAACACGAGCAAAATTGGTGATTGGGGACTGGATGCTTCCCAAGAACTTTGCAAGAAGTTCTTCTCTGGACGGGATTGTGGACAGAACCTCAACACCCTTCGCATCGTAGAAGGCTCCTTCTACAACACCACCCTTAACCTCAAGCTTCTCGTTTGTCTTAGCAAACTTGCAAATGATGCTTGCCGGTGCGGTAGCCTCGCTCTTGCTAACTGCAAGTGCGGATGGACCCTCTAACAGATCCTTTAAGCACTCGAACTCTGTGCCCTCGATTGCACGCTTAACCAGAGTGTTCTTATATACCTTATAAGTAACACCAGCTTCTCTCAGACTCTTACGCAGTGCGGTATCCTGCTCAACGGTAAGACCACGATGGTCAACCAGAACTACACCCTTTGCGCCGTCTAAAGATGCTTTGATCTCTTCAACAATCGGCTGCTTCAGCTCAACCTTAGCCATGATATGTGCCCTCCTTCTTGAAAATTTTAAGAAAAGGCCGAAAAATGCCTCTCTGCAAAGACAGAGAGGCAAAGATAATCTCTAATAATTTAGATCTCTCCTCGGCAGGTGTTTTCTCCTTACGCCTTGCGGCACCTGCTGTCTTCGGCAAATATATGAAAGCCTTGCGGCCTCAAACATTGCAATAATAACATACTGACAAGCAATTGTCAAGTACTTTTTACTGACCAAATTTAACGGTGTTTAACTTAACGCCAGGTCCCATGGTAGAAGCCAGGGTAACACTCTTTAAGAAGGTTCCCTTCAGAGTGCTTGGTCTAGCCTTGATAATTGCGCCCATCAGCGCCTGGAAGTTGTCTGCTAACTGCTCCTCGGTGAAGGAAACCTTACCAACCGGAACATGGATGATATTGCTCTTATCCAGTCTGTACTCAATCTTACCAGCTTTGATTTCCTTAATAGCCTTTGCAACGTCCATCGTTACGGTACCAGCCTTCGGGTTTGGCATTAAGCCCTTCGGTCCAAGTACACGACCCAGACGACCAACAACGCCCATCATATCCGGGGTAGCTACTACAACGTCAAAATCAAGCCATCCTTCGTTCTGGATCTTCGGAATCAACTCCTCAGCTCCAACGTAATCAGCTCCTGCCTCTCTTGCGATATCAGCCTTGTCATTCTTAGCGAATACAAGTACGCGAACAGACTTACCTGTTCCATGAGGAAGAACTACAGCACCACGGATCTGCTGATCTGCGTGACGTCCATCACAACCTGTTCTGATATGAGCTTCAACTGTCTCATCAAACTTTGCACTAGAAGCCTTCTTAACGATAGATACGGCTTCGTTTACATCATAAAGAGTAGCGCGGTCTACCAGCTTGGCAGCCTCTACATACTTTTTTCCTCTTTTCATCGAAAAACCTCCTGGTGGTATTTGCGGGAATATCCCTCCCACTTAATGTTGATATTCTTACTCTTCTACCTTAACACCCATGCTGCGAGCGGTACCTGCGATCATGCTCATAGCAGCCTCAAGGCTTGCTGCGTTCAGATCTGGCATCTTTGTCTCAGCGATCTTCTGAAGATCAGCCTTGGAAAGAGTTGCAACCTTAACCTTATTTGGTGTTGCAGAAGCAGTCTGGATGTTGCATGCCTTCTTAATAAGAATAGCAGCCGGCGGAGTCTTGCAAACGAAGGTAAAACTTCTGTCTGCATATACAGTGATGATAACCGGAATGATCATACCAGCCTGATCAGCAGTTCTTGCGTTAAACTCCTTTGTAAACTGTACAATGTTGACACCCTTCTGTCCAAGAGCAGGTCCAACCGGTGGAGCCGGTGTTGCCTTTGCAGCAGGAATCTGTAACTTAATATAACCTGTAACTTTCTTTGCCATTGTGGCACCTCCTAATAATGTGGTATTTGCGGGGGATACCCTCCCACAGCAGAACCATACGTCCTATTTGACGCATTACTGAACTTTCTTAATATCGGTAAAATTCAGTTCAACCGGTGTTTCATGTCCAAACATGTCAATAAAAATTGTAGCTGTCTGCTTTTCAGCATCTACAGAACGGATCACAGCCTCGGTACCCTGCCATGCACCAGTGATAACACTGATCAGGTCGCCTTCTGCGAAGCTTACCTTCTCCTGCAAAGTACCCATAAAGGTAGCAAGAGCAGTCATCTCTTCATCCGTCAACGGCACCGGCTTGGATCCCGGGCCTACAAATCCAGTAACACCTCTGGTGTTGCGGATTACATACCAAGTATCGTCATTCATAATCATATGAACCAGCACATACGCTGGGAAGATCTTTCTCATAGAGGACTTCTTCTGACCATCCTTGTTCTCCATCACTTCCTGAAGGGGAATCGCAACCTCGAGAATCTGATCCTGAAGATTCCGGTTCTCGACAGTTTTCTCGATATCAACCTTTACCTTATTCTCATAACCTGAAAAGGTATGGACAACATACCACTTTGCCTCTTCCATTCTGATTCCTCTCTTACCTGATAAACTCAACTACATACTGACATGCAATATCAAAGAACCTGATAAACACGCTGAGTATAACAGAAACTACCAGCACTGCAATTGTCTGATTCTTTAATGATTCTTTGCTTGGCCAGATGATCTTGCGAAACTCGGCCTTTACGCCCTTCCAGAACGCAACAATGCGGCTCTTAACGGACGGCTTGGACTTTTTCTTAGCCTTGGCCGGCTTCTTTGATTTGGTTTCTGCCTTCTTTCCTGTTTCTTCCATAATCAACTGCTCCTTACCGGAGACCAATTACTTGGTTTCCTTGTGTAATGTATGCTTCTTACAGAATCTGCAGTACTTCTTTGTCTCCATTCTGTCTGGATGTGTCTTCTTATCTTTTGTCATGTTGTAATTACGCTGCTTGCAGTCCGTACATGCCAATGTGATCTTTACTCGCACAATCTCCACCTCCATCGTAATAAATTAGCAAACCTTCGGTCTTTTGCGCATAAAAAAAAGACCTGCGCCTTCCAAACGCTAGAATAGTATAGCATAAGTGAATGGCTCCGTCAAGAACTTTTTTCATTTTTTTCGTTTTTTTGAAAAAGGCCGAAATTCCCTACAAAGCTTTCTGCAAGCTTCTTAAGAAATTCCGGCACTTTTCATTTGATTCATGATTCATTTGATTTTTTTATTCAAACAAATCTATTTCTTTATTTCGATGTACCTTCAAAACTGCACACAAACATTTTCATCTCAAACCTTTTCTACCATTTCCTACCCTGACCTTCTGGTCAAGCCCTCGACCGATTAGTAGCAGTCAGCTCCA
>CAVCXB010000057.1:0-18908 GCA_963605535.1 Wujia chipingensis | reverse complement strand
GTCGAGCAGACTGTACTCTGTATGCACATGAAGATGTGTAAAAGCCATAGCCCCCTCCTTCTTTTGTGGTAGATTCGTACCGTCTCATCATATCATTTTTCGACCTCAAAAGCAATATGAGTAACTAATGGACTTTTGGGTGACTTTATGATATACTCGTACAAAAGCGTTCGCGCAAATTTTCATCTGTAAAATAGTTACAGGTGAAAGAAAGGCACAGGTAAATTTATGAAACAAAACGATTTTTCCGAGCAGGAAAATGAAATCAATGCAGATGCATCTGAATCGGCAAAAGACAACAAAAATAAAAAAGATGAAAACTCATCCCCTATGCGCACCATTCTTGAATACGTGATCAGTATCGGTATTGCACTCGTTGCCGCACTTTTGATCAACAATTTCATCCTGCTGAATGCAAAGGTACCGTCCGGTTCAATGGAAAACACCATCATGACAGGTGATCGACTATTTGGTTTTCGTCTGTCCTATCTGTTCTCCGATCCAGAGCGCGGTGATATTGTTATTTTCAAGTATCCTGACGATGAGTCAATCAACTACATCAAGCGAGTCATTGGACTTCCGGGCGAGACCGTCACAATCAAAAACGGAAAGGTTTACATCAATGGCTCCGATACGCCATTAAAGGAAGATTACCTGAAGGAAGAATGGCTGATCGCCAATGATGGAATGGAATTTCAAGTTCCCGAAGGCTATTATTTTATGATGGGTGACAATCGAAATAATTCAAAGGATTCACGATATTGGAACAATACATATGTCGCGCGGGATAAGATTCTTGCCAAGGCGATTTTCCGATACTGGGGTGGCTTCAAACTCCTAACGAATACAGCGAATTATGAATAGATAAAATCAGAAAATCAGGAAATGAATTGAAGTCAACTGATTATTAAAAAGCAAATTTGTCATTTTAAAAGAAAAAACGATAAGAAAAAAGAATCCTGCCTCGCGGCGGGATTCTTTTTTCTTATCACGAATATATCATGTGTTATGCTCTTGCATTGATAACTGCTTTTCCAGTCAGATATGCTTCAATCTTGTCTACGGCATCTGCCTCATCAGAACCATCTGCATGTACGGTAACAGACTCACCAGCGCGAAGTCCAAGTGTCATCAGTCCCATGATGCTCTTTGCATTTACCTTCTTGTTTCCGCTCTCTACGTAAATGCTGCTGCTGTACTGATTTGCAACCTGAACGAGTACTGCTACCGGACGTACTTCCAATCCTGCCGGAATCTCAACTGTAATTTTCTTTGTTATCATAATCTTCCTCCTTTTTCTCTCATCTGATCCGCTAATGCCTTGAGTTTCTTAAAGCGATGATTGACACCAGATTTGCTTACCGGTGGTTCCATCAATTTCCCCAGTTCTGTCAGAGAGGCGTCTGGCTTTTCAAGGCGCAGACGCGCGGCCTGTTTTAGATTTTCAGGTAGGCTTTCCAGGCCATAATATTCACTGATATATTCAATATCCCTAACCTGTTCCAATGAGGCGTTTGCCGTCTTATTTAAATTGGCGGCCTCACAGTTTACTTTGCGGTTCACACTGTTGCGGACATCCTTCAAAATGCGGATATTTTCAAACTCCATTCTGGCTTTTGGTGCTTCCATCAGACTTAACAGATCCGCAATCTGCTCTCCCTCCTTCGCATAGACCACATAATACTTCTTACGAACTACAGTCTTTGCTTCGATTCCACAGGAGTGAATCAGCTGCTGCAACTGCTGTGCCCGTGCCTCTGAAATGGTAACAATCTCAAAATGATACCCTTTCTGCGGCGCACTGATTGAGCCGGATGCCAGAAAACATCCCCGGATAAAAGCTCTGCGACAACAGTTGCGAAGAAGCAGTCTGTTGTCTGCAATGCTTTTTTCCAGAGATTCCCCTTCGGAAAGCTTGACGGCTTGCAGAATGTTTTTTGTATCCTGTGCATTCAGCCCCAAAGCATATCCGTTTCCCTTGTGTACACGCATTAGCTTTATATTAAATGTTTTTTGTACAAAAGTAAAGTACTTTCTTAAAACTGATTCATTTTCTGATTCAAATAATAGTGTTTTATTATTACAACTTTTATCACTTTTGCTTAAATTTACATTCGCATTTTCGTCCAATTTTTCAGTTAGACCGCTCAGTGCATCACTGTCAATCAGCTTTCCGCAGCAAAGAATTAGTGCAGATAGCTCTGCTAGCTGACAGTGGCGCGCCGAACCCATTACACCAGAAAGCTCCCCCTTTACCTGCATGGAAAAGGAGGTTCCTTCTTTTTCTTTCTTATTTTCTTCTTCCATCTTTCTCAATATCCTTGTGGTCGAGTCTCAGCCCATAGCCCTCTTTGCCCTTCAATTTTTCATAAAGCGCATTTGCAATCGTGACGGAGCGGTGCTTGCCACCGGTACAGCCGATCGCAATGACTAGCTGGGATTTTCCCTCATCAATATAATGAGGAATCAGAAATGTCACCATATCGGTGAGCTTTTCCAAAAATACTTTTGCTGTGTCCGAACTCATGACATAGTCACGGACTGGCGCGTCATTTCCAGTTAATGACCGCATTGATTCAAAATAATACGGATTGGGCAGGAAACGCACGTCAAATACCAGATCGGCATCGGTCGGAATTCCATACTTAAATCCAAAGGAAAGCACCGTCACAAAGAGGCTCTTGTAGTCAAAGCCCTTTAATAAGATATCCTCTAGCTGAGTCTTTAACTCTCTTGTCAAAAGCTGCGACGTGTTGATGACATAATCGGCCTGCGCGAGTAGCCCTGCCATCAGCGTTCGCTCTTTTTCAATACCAACCTCGACCCTCTGTCCCTGTAACAACGGATGGCTGCGGCGTGTTTCCTTGTAGCGCTTAATCAAACACTCATCCGATGCCTGCAAAAACAGTACCTTGCAGTCAATGTCCTCCTGCTTCAGACGCTCAATCACATCACTCATCAGACCGATAAACTCCGGATTTCGAATATCGATGCCAAGCGCGATGTCCTTTGCCTCCGTGCCGCCGCCCTGAATCAGCTCGACAAATTTTTCAATCAGGCGAATCGGCAGGTTGTCAACACAGTAAAAGCCCATATCCTCAAGCATCTTTAATGCAGTTGACTTTCCTGCACCACTCATTCCTGTTACAATTACAATTCTCATAGTATTGTCAATCCTTATCTTGCTCTCCAAACTACCATTTGTAAAATGATCATTCCTTCCCAAACGAGCCGATCATCTGAATCTCCGGCTCAAGCGCTACGCCAAACTGTGCAAATACTTTCTTTCGCACCTCCTGACACAGATTCCAAATATCCGATGCGGTAGCGTTTCCGGTATTGATCACAAATCCGGCGTGCTTTTCAGAAACCTGAGCACCGCCAACCGAAAAGCCCTTTAGTCCTGCATCCTCGATCAGCTTTCCTGCAAAATAGCCGGTCGGACGTTTGAATGTGCTTCCCGCACTTGGGTATTCGAGTGGCTGTTTGTCTCTTCGTCTTGCGTTAAAATCGTCCATCATGGCTTTGATTGCCTCCGGAGCGCCGTCTGAAAGCTTCATCGTGACGGACAGAATCGTCTCGCCGGTCCTCATAAAGCAGCTCAGGCGATGGCCAAGTTCCATCTCCTCGTTTGGTACCTCGCGGATTCGACCGTCTGGTGTCATAACAGCAGCTTCGGTTACGATCTGTTTTAACTCACCGCCGTATGCACCGGCATTCATAAACAGACCGCCGCCAATGGTGCCTGGAATGCCTGCGGCAAATTCCAATCCGGTAAGACCTGCGGCAAGTGCCGCCTGTGATACGGCCGGCAGCGATGCGCCTGCCTCTGCCGTGATCGTTTTTTTCTCTTTATTAGTCGTAATCGTATTAAAATGCTTTCGCAAATTGATCACAACACCGTCAAAGCCATTGTCACTGACAAGCAGATTGCTGCCGCGTCCAAGGACAAAATATGGTGTATGAGTCTCCTTGCAAGTTTTTAAGATGATACGAAGCTGCTGCTCGTCCTCTGGCGCTGCCATCCACTTTGCCGGACCGCCCACACGAAATGTCGTGTACGTCTTCATCGGCTCGTCAAAAAGCAGATTTTCCGGCTCTAAAATGGCCTGCAGCTGCTTCGTTACATTTTCCAGTTGTCTTTCCTTTTTCATTAATCGTCATCTCTCCTAGCAAGATTTTGCTGTACACGGTTGTACAGCTCTCTGGCTGCGTTATAGCCCATCTTCTTCTGACGGTAGTTGACAGCCGCTGATTCTACGATAATCGCAAGGTTTCTGCCTGGACGAATCGGAATGTTGTGGCAGACAATCTTATTTCCGAGAAACTCCGTATAATGATCCTCCAAACCCAAACGATCGTATTCCTTATCCTTATCCCAATCCTCCAGATTGATTACCATGTCGATTGCCTGTGTATTCTTAACCGCCTCGACACCAAACAGTGTCTTGACATCAATAATTCCGATGCCTCGAAGCTCGATAAAATGTCTTGTGATGTCCGGCGCGCTTCCGACTAACGTCTCGTCACTTACCTTGCGAATCTCGACAACGTCATCGGATACCAGACGATGACCTCTCTTGATCAGTTCCAGCGCAGCCTCACTCTTTCCGATACCACTCTCACCTGTGATTAACACACCCTCGCCGTATACATCGACAAGTACGCCATGGATGGAGATCGTCGGTGCCAACTGAACATTCAGCCAACGGATGATCTCTGCCATCAGAGGAGAGGTTTTCTTCTCGGACAGCATAACCGGAACCTTATATTTGCTTGCGATCTTTAAAAAGGTCTCGCCCGGACGGTTGTTAGTGGAAAAGATGATGCACGGAATCTCACTTGAAAGCAATTTTTCGTAGGTTTCCATGCGCTGCTCCTCGGTCATGCGCTGCATGTAGGTGTACTCAACCACACCGATTAACTGTACACGCTCGCGGTCAAAATGCTCGTAATAACCTGCAAGCTGCAATGCCGGACGGTTGACATCCGGGTGGTACAGCTTAATTTTATCGGTGTTGATCTCCTTTGTCAAAAGTTCCAGATTCATTTTCTTAATCAGTGCTGAAATTGTAACTCCGCTCATAGAATGTTCTCCTTTTTTGGATTTCGTTTTTTGGGATTGCTTTTTTCTGCCTTTATTGTATCAATTGATGTCGGGTTTGTAAACTCCCAGAAAAAAATTGTTATTGGCAATCCGTCTCACCGCCCATTTAGGTTATCTCCCGTGAACTGCGAAAGAATTCATACACCGCCTCAGCAGCGCGCTCATTCATGCCCTCGACATCGGCTAACTGCGCGACGGTGGCCTCGCGGATCGCATAGATATCGCCAAACTGGCGCATTAACGCAAGACGGCGCTTTGGGCCAATGCCCGGAATGTCATCGAGAATGGAGTGAATCTCTTTTTTGCCACGCAAACTCTTGTGATACTCAATGGCGAAGCGATGGGCCTCGTCCTGCACGCGTGTGATCAGATGAAAGCCCTCGGAGTGTGTGTCAATTGGCAGCTCTACATTATTGTAATACAGGCCTCTTGTACGATGGTGATCGTCTTTCACCATACCACAGACCGGAATAGAGAGTCCCAGTTTGTCAAGCACTTCGAGCGCCATATTGACCTGACCTCTGCCTCCATCCATCATGATGACATCCGGCAGGCGTGAGAAGCTGTCAGCTGTGATGCTATTTTCCTGTGATTGAGGCTGCGAAACTGTAGCTTTATACTCTTGGCTACTCATATTGTGTGAGTTTTCCTTGTTTTTAATTGCACGTTCGAAGCGCCTTGTCAGCACCTCGTACATGGACGCATAATCGTTTGGTCCCTGCACCGTGCGAATCTTAAATTTACGGTAATCGTTTCGTTTCGGTTTGCCGCCCTCAAAAACCACCATGGAACCGACGGACTCCATGCCGCTCGTGTTGGAAATATCATATGCCTCCATGCGATAAATATGCGGCAAATTCAGCCAGCCTTCGATTTCCTTAAGTGCGCCTGTTGTGCGCTCTTCCTCACGCTTGATGCGGTCTTTATCCTGACGCAATACAATCGTTGCATTCTGTGCTGCAAGCTCGAGCATCTTTTCCTTGCGGCCGCGCTTTGGCACAAGAAGTTCTACCTTTTTGCCGCGCTTTTTGCTAAGCCAGCTGCTTATGATTTCCATGTCCTCAAGCTCGCATGGAATATAGATTTCTCCCGGAAGAAATGGTGTTCCAGCGTAATACTGTTTGATAAAGCTGCTCAAGACGTCTGCCTCGGTATCACCGCCTGCCACGCTGACATGATAGTGATCGCGCCCGATTAGCTTGCCCTCACGGACAAAAAAGACCTGCACAACAGCATCGGTTCCTTCGATTGCACTCGCAATCACATCGCGGTCATTTAAAGAACTGCTGTCTGTAATCTTTTGCTGCTGGGCAATCTTTGTGATGCCCTCTGCGAGATCGCGATATTTTGCTGCTGTCTCAAACTCGAGTTCGGCTGCGGCTGCCTTCATTTTTTCCTCAAGCTCTTTTCGCAGCTGCACATAATTTCCATTCAATAATGAAATTACGCGGTCAATCTGCTTATTATATTCTTCCTTTGTGACATAGCCCTGACACGGTCCCATACACTGACCGATGTGATAATTTAAGCATGGTCGCTCCTTGCCCTGATCGCGCGGCAATACACGGTTGCAGGTGCGAATGCCGAACAGTTTATGCACCAGCTCAAGCGTGTCTTTTACGGCTAATCCACTCGGATATGGGCCAAAATAGCGGCTCTTGTCACGCACCTGTTTGTGTGCCAGCATCACCCTTGGGAAATCCTCATCCACCGTGATTCGAATATAGGGATACGCCTTATCATCCATCAGCATCGTGTTGTAGCGCGGACGGTGCTTTTTGATCAGGTTGCACTCAAGAATCAATGCCTCCATCTCAGAGTCTGTCACGATATATTCAAAATAGGCGACGTGTGAAACCATCTGCTCAATCTTGGCGGACGGCTTCTTACTGCGCTGAAAATACTGGCGTACCCGGTTGCAAAGCTTAATCGCTTTTCCCACATAAATGATCTCATCTGACGCGTCATGCATCAGATAGACTCCTGGCTTTGCAGGAAGCTTTTTTAGTTCATTTTCAATATTGAATTCTTTGAAATTCTTTGCAGAGTTGTGGTTTAAAATCTGCTCTTTTCGGTCAAGAAACTCGTCTTGATCTTGGTCATCTTGATTCATATTGGCTGCATTTTTATCGTCTTCATTTTGATTGATTTCATTCATATTGTCTTGGTTCATACGCACTCCTTAAAAAACGCCCATTCATAAGCAAAGCAGAATTAACATCAAATTGTGCTTCTTTACAAATGGACGTTTCCTAGACAAAACTAGAATTGACTAGAATTGATTTCTATTCGTTTTATTTTTTGTTCGTTTATTTTCTATCATCTTTATTTTTTATTCGTTTGTGTTGCCAGATGCATTTGCAATCAGGCTTTCACCAGCTGCTGTTTCCGGTGTGATTTCGGATGCGATTTCCGACGTAGCTTCTGTTGGTGTGGTATCCATCCCCACCTGATGCTCCATCTGCTCAAGACGATACTTGTGGAAGATTTCCATGAATTCCTTTCCGGTAATCGTCTCTTCCTTGATCAGAAACTCTGCCAGATGATCCATGACCTCTCGATTCTCAGAAAGCATCTGCTTTGCCTGCTCATAACATTTCTTGAGTGTTTCCTTTACAACCTGATCAATCTGGGCTGCGGTGGCATCGGCACAATTTAGCACCTTTCGACCGTCTAAGTACTGATTCTCGACGGTTTCCAGTGCCATCAGACCAAACTCATCGGACATACCATACATGGTGATCATGTTTCTGACATAAGCAGTTGCCTGCTCGATATCGTTTGCCGCACCTGTTGTCACACTGTTAAACACAAGCTCCTCTGCGGCACGTCCGCCGAGCGCCATAACAACCATATTCATGATCTCTTCCTTGGAGTTTAAGAACTTCTCCTCAGCCGGGGTCTGCATAACGTAGCCGAGCGCACCCATGGTTCTCGGAACGATCGTGATCTTCTGAACCGGCTCGGAGTCCTTCTGAAGTGCACCAATCAGTGCATGGCCAACCTCATGATAGGAGACAATGCGTCTCTCCTTCTGATTCATGACACGATCCTTCTTTTCCTTACCGACAAGAACGACCTCGACTGCTTCGAGAAGATCCTTCTGGGAAACGACCTGGCTGCCTCTCTTGACTGCGGTGATCGCTGCCTCGTTGATCATATTGGCTAAGTCGGAACCAACAGCGCCGCTTGTGGCAAGTGCGATAGCCTCTAAATCAACAGAATCATCCATGCGCACATCCTTTGCGTGAACCTTCAGGATTGCAATACGTCCTTTCAGATCTGGCTTGTCTACGATGACACGGCGGTCAAAACGGCCCGGACGAAGCAGCGCCTTGTCCAAAATTTCCGGACGGTTTGTCGCTGCCATGACAAGCACACCCTTGGAGGCATCGAATCCATCCATCTCGGAGAGCAGCTGGTTTAAGGTCTGCTCGCGCTCATCATTTCCGCCGTAGCGGGTATCTCTTGTCTTACCGATTGCATCAATCTCATCAATGAAAATGATACACGGTGCATTCTGCTGAGCAGTCTTGAACAGATCACGCACTCTCGATGCACCGACACCGACAAACATCTCTACGAAATCAGAACCAGACAGCGAAAAGAACGGTACCTTTGCCTCACCTGCAACGGCTCTTGCCAGAAGCGTCTTACCTGTTCCTGGCGGGCCTACAAGAAGTGCACCCTTTGGCAGCTTCGCACCGATCTGCACGTATTTCTGCGGGTTGTGCAAGAAATCAACGATCTCTGTCAGCGATTCCTTTGCCTCGTCCTCACCTGCTACATCGGCAAATGTCACACCAGTCGCACGGCTCATGTTTGTCGCCGTGTTTGCCTTTCCAATGCCCATCATGCCACCGGAACCGCCTCCGATGCGCCTCATCAAAAAGCCCATCAGAATCCAGATCAGTGCAAATGGCAAAATATACACTAAAATAAATTCAATGATTGCCGAACTGGAGCTATCCTCCGTACCCGTATACTCCACTCCTGCCTCGTTTAACATCGGAAGCAGATTGGAATCTGGAAGATACGGTGTGTAATACGTCATCCGAAGATCATTCTTGAGCGTAAAGGTCACTCGCGAGCTTGAGATTTTTACACTATCCACCGTTCCTTCTTCCACTGCTGCTACAAATTCATCGTACGTCACCTTTTTCGTCGTACTGCTCTTGACCAGAGAATCCAGTCCGGTTATCAGTGCGATCGTGGCAGCCGCCACAATGGCTAATATCACATACAGCTGAAAGTTTGGTTTCTTATTCTTACCGTTTTTGTTATTCCTGTTATCAGGTTTTCTTTCCCTGTCGTCCATTCGTTCCTCACCTTTCCTAATTTTCAGTACCACCTACACATGTGTGTATGGTAAGTAAACTGTAACTATTATATAATTGAACCTCTAATATTGCAAGAAAATTTCTGTGAAATAATAGTGGCGCAGAAAAAAAAATGGTTGTATAATAAGTACGTTTTTGTTATAGTTTATCCATGCATTATTTACTGTTGACACATTCATTTTTTCTTCAGAGGAGGTAATTATGCCTGTTAAGTACGTATTTGTCACCGGAGGTGTCGTATCCGGACTTGGAAAAGGAATCACTGCCGCATCACTCGGCCGTCTGTTAAAGGCCCGCGGCTACACTGTGACCATGCAAAAGTTTGACCCTTATATCAACATCGACCCGGGAACGATGAACCCGGTTCAGCACGGAGAGGTTTTCGTCACCGATGATGGTGCTGAGACCGATCTGGATCTTGGCCACTATGAGCGCTTTATTGATGAAAGCCTCACTCGCAATTCCAATGTTACTACTGGAAAGGTTTACTGGAGCGTACTGCAGCGCGAGCGCCGCGGCGATTACGGCGGCGGCACCGTACAGGTAATCCCTCACATCACAAATGAAATCAAGGATCGCTTCTACCGAAATTTCACAACCGATAAGACGGAAATCGCAATTATCGAGGTCGGCGGTACCGTCGGCGATATCGAAAGCCAGCCATTCTTAGAGTCCATTCGTCAGTTCCAGCATGAGATTGGACGCGGCAATTCTATGTTAATTCATGTTACCCTAATTCCATACCTGTCCGCTTCTCAGGAGTTAAAGACAAAGCCAACGCAGGCTAGTGTCAAGGAGCTTCAGGGAATGGGACTTCAGCCAGATGTCATCATGTGCCGTACCGATTACCCGATGGGCGATCAGATGAAGGCAAAGATTGGTCTGTTCTGTAATGTTCCGGTCAGCCACGTATTAGAGAACTTAAACTGCGATGTTTTATATGAGGTTCCGCTGATGCTTGAGGAAGAGCATCTGGCTGACGTTGCCTGTGAATGTCTGAACCTGCACAGCCCAGAGCCGGATCTGGAAGACTGGAAGGCAATGGTAAACGCATGGAAGAATCCGACAAGCTCCGTAACCGTTGCCCTTGTCGGAAAGTATACCGCTCTTCACGATGCGTATATCAGTGTTGTTGAGGCGCTTAAGCACGGCGGCGTTGCCCATCACGCAAGTGTCAACATCAAGTGGGTGGATTCCGAGCAGGTAACACCGGAAAATGTCGATGAAGTCTTAAAGGATGTTTCCGGTGTGATCGTTCCTGGTGGATTTGGCGACCGTGGTATCGAGGGTATGATTACCTCTATCCGCTATGCGCGTGAACACAAGATTCCATTCCTTGGCCTGTGCCTTGGTATGCAGATGGCAATCGTTGAGTTTGCCCGCCACGTACTGGACATCCGCGACGCACACAGCATCGAGCTGGATCCGCAGACCGCTCATCCGGTTATTCATCTGATGCCAGACCAGAATGGTGTCACCGACATCGGCGGTACGTTACGTCTTGGTTCCTATCCATGTATCTTAGGAAAGGATACAAAAGCTTACGAACTTTACGGCACGGAAAAGATTGCAGAGCGTCATCGTCACCGCTACGAGGTAAACAACGATTACCGCGCTGCTCTTACTTCTCACGGCATGACCCTCTCCGGTATGTCACCAGACGGCCGCATCGTCGAGATGATCGAACTTCCGGATCATCCGTGGTTTATCGGTACGCAGGCTCATCCAGAGTTAAAGTCCAGACCAAACCGCCCGCATCCGTTATTCAAGGGCTTCATCGGTGCTGCACTGGAATACCAGGAGAAGAACGAAGAAGCATAATAAAAAGAAAAAGAAGATACGAAAAGAGACAGGCGCGAACACCTGTCTCTTTTCTTTTTTTATTATCATTCACGCGTTATTAGTCGTTTACCCAAACGGTCATCTCGCCCTCGTTACGGTTTGCCCACGCATAGTACGGAATAAAGGTAAGCTTTCTTTCACGTCTTCTCACCTGTGAGCAGTCATAGTACAGGCCATCATCTGCCGGACCATACTCTTCCTCTGCCGTCATGGTAATGCGTACAATGCCACCGAGAAGATCTGGAACGAACTCTTCATGAATGTCCTTCTTTCCTGCCAGATGAATCATCTGAAGCTCTTCTCCGTTGTCATCCTCCTCCAGACAGTAGACAACTGGTCCCTTCATGACTGCGGTCTTTCCGATATCCTGACGAACCTTCGGATTTGCCTTTACAAATGTAACAGGCATTTCAAATACAAGTGTAATCTCATCGCCATTCTTTACCGGATCCTCCAGATAGCCATAGCCGTTTTCTGCGTGATAGGATACCTCCATGCCATTCTTCTTTACGGTCATGCCCTTGCACCAGCCCGGTACACGGAATGCATACTCAAACGCCGCATCTTCATTCGTCTCTACGCGAACCGAAACGGTCTCCTCCCACGGATAGGAGGTGGTTACATGGATCGTAATTTTCTTTCCGTTCACTTCAGTCTGCATATCACTCCCAATAAATGATGGCAGACCATCCAAGACCCTTCCAAATGTTTGCCGTTGTCAGAAGTCCCCAGAAATAATCCGGGTTGCTCAAAAAGTTCACTGATTTATCAATAATGCCCAGCTTCAGCAGTACCTCATTGATCAGACCTTCACTTCCAAGAAGGGACATCATGATGGAGGCTACTACTACCCAGGATACAAAATAAGGCATGTAATGTGTAAACTCACCGGTCTCCTCATTTAACTTATAACCATTTACAAAGCCATGCCCAGTTCCAGATAGTAATCCCAGTGAACGCCGAAATCCAATCCTGCTACGTTCGGATTCTCGCCCCAGAGGGTGGACAGCTTGTAGATATGACCCTCGTCATCCTTCAGCATATTGATGTAATCGCCCATACGTCTTGTCAGGTTCGGCATATCATCCAGATAATCGGTCAGATCAACTGCCTTGCCCTGTGCGATAAATTTCTCAGCCATGTCATCTGGCATGTTGGTGATAACGGCCGGATAGCTGTTATCGGCTAACATCAGGTTCAGACGCTCGGTCATATCACCTGTCATGTACTGCCAGTCAAATGCTACATTCAGATTTTCCAGAAGCCATTCATCCATAACGGCCTTTCCACCGTTCTCGTCTGCCAAGAACTCTTCCTGATTGCCCTCACCTGCATACACACTGATGTTAATAGTCTCCTCTGGCTTTTCCCAGTTCAGATCAGCCGGATCAACGGTTCCGTTCTCTGCAAACGCTGCAGTAGAAAGTGTACCGACTGCCATTGCCGCTGCCAAAAATGATGTTGCTGCTCGTTTTCCCTTCATACGTTGTGTCTCCTTTTTTTGTTTTATTTTAAGTCTCATTGCTTACGCCTGTAAGACTCTCTCTCTACTAATGTACATTCCAAAAGAAGTTGTCCTGCCGGAGCGGACTGAAGTGGACCTCCGATAATTCCAATTTGCTCACCGTAACGTGCTAAAAGCATCTGTGTGACCTTCTTTGAGATCTCTCTGTTGTCATATCCCACTTGCACATCTTCTGCATTTTCTGTCGTACAATATGCGTACACAAGTGGCATATTCGTCTCGATCAGTCCCTTCACATCCCGGTCATGCATCCCAACGAAAATCATTCCGTCTACACGAATCGCCTGAAGCCGCTGTAGTTCCTGACTGATCAGTCCTCTATATTTGTAAATGCTGTCGTAATCCGTTTTGATCTTATCCTTCAACCCAAGGTCGGATAAAATCACGCTGTATCCATTTTGCTGTGCATAATGCGTAACCCCCTGTACAATGCTGCCGGTCTGCCATACAGAAAGATCCTCTGTCATCACACCGATGATGCTGGATCTGCTGCTTCTGAGGGCCTTGGCTACGGTGTTAGGCTGGTAGTTTACTTCCTTAATGATGCTTCGCACTCGGGCCGCCACCTCAGGGCTTACCTTATTGTCTCTGTGATTCAGTACGTGAGATACAGTAGCAACGGACACACCTGCCATCCCTGCTATATCTTTTAACGTCATGTACTCTTGTACTCTCCTTCTTGTTAATAGATTCTCATTGGTAACATTGGTAATTGCTATCAATAGTTCATTGGTAATCGTTGATCGTTAATGGTCAATGATTGATCGTTAATGGTTAATCGTTTAAGTAGTGATTGTCAAAATAAGCAAGAGAAATCGAATTCCCAGCACATGCTGGCGTTTCGTGCCAGAATATGCTGGGAACAGTCGATATTTGTTTATGTTTTGGTTTTATGTTTTGGTTTTATGTTTTCGGTTTGTGTTCGTGATTGTTGTTTGTGTTCGTGTTATATTTTGTCTTTTCTTTCTTATTCCTCTGTATCGTTTGCCCAGAAAAGCGCACAGCGGACGGCTTTTCTCCACCCCTTTAACTTCTGCTTGCGCTGCTTCTCGCCAATTGATGAGTGAAATGCGCGCTGTAACTGCCAGTTGGCACGAATTTCTTCTTTATCCTTCCAGTAGCCTGTCGCAAGGCCTGCCAGATACGCTGCGCCGAGCGCCGTGGTCTCAATACAGCCCGGACGATCTACCTGCGCGTCCAGTATGTCTGCCTGAAACTGCAAAAGGAAGTTATTTGCGCTTGCCCCTCCGTCTGCCTTTAAGGTCTGAATCGAATAACCGCTGTCCTGCTCCATCGCCTCGAGCACATCGTGCACCTGATATGCCAATGATTCCACTGCCGCACGCACAAAATGAGCGCGGCTGACACCTCTTGTCAGTCCCACAAATGTGCCTCTCGCATATTGATTCCAATATGGTGCGCCAAGTCCTGTAAATGCTGGCACCAGATAGGCCCCTGCCGTATCTTCCACAGACTGACACAATCCTTCTGTCTCTGCTGCGCTTCGAATCATCCACAATTCATCGCGAAGCCACTGAATGGTCGCACCTGCCACAAATACGCTTCCCTCGAGTGCATATTGCACCTCGCCCGGCGATCCTGCTGCAATTGTCGTAACAAGACCATGCTCGGAGCGCACTGGCTCGGCTCCTGTATTCATTAAAAGGAAACATCCGGTTCCATATGTATTTTTTACATCGCCCGGCTCAAAACAACACTGGCCAAAGAGTGCCGCCTGCTGATCTCCTGCGATGCCCGCAATCGGAATTGCGCCTCCGGTGATTTCTGGATCGGTCTTTCCGTAAATACAGCTGCTTGGAAGTACTTTTGGCAGCATTGCCTTCGGGATTCGAAAATACGCTAAAAGCTCATCGTCCCACGCTAATGTATGAATGTTAAACAGCATGGTTCTGGATGCATTGGTATAGTCAGTTGCATGAACGGCACCGCCTGTCAGCTTCCAGACAAGCCAACAGTCAACGGTTCCAAAGAGAAGTTCTCCTGCCTCGGCACGCTTTCTCGCCCCCGGTACCTGATCGAGAATCCACTCGATTTTCGTTGCTGAGAAATACGCATCCGGTACCAATCCTGTCTTTTCCTGAACGGTCTCGGTCATTCCATCTGCCCGCAGACGGTCAATTCGCTCGCTGGTGCGGCGGCACTGCCATACGATTGCCGGATAAATTGGGCGACCTGTCTTTTTGTCCCAGATGATCGTAGTCTCTCGCTGATTGGTAATGCCAATCGCATGAATCTGCTCTGGCAACGCGTCGATCTTGTTCATAGCTTCTGACATGACGCTCACCTGCGATGCCCAGATCTCCATCGGGTCGTGTTCTACCCAGCCTGGCTTCGGATAATGCTGCTCAAATTCTTTTTGCGCCACGCTGCAAATCGTTCCCTTGTGGTCAAACAAAATGCAGCGTGAGCTGGTTGTGCCCTGATCAAGCGCCATCATATACTTTTCCATTGTATGTCCTCCTTTTGTTTCGCAAAGCGTTTCCTATTTTACGCTTTCTATTTCTTTTCAAATCAGTTCGTTTTCTTATGCCATATGCCATTATTATAGCTCATCATCATGACACTGTAAACGGTAGATTTGCGAATAAGAATGACCCACAAACAGTAATGATTCTAACACGTCATTTTATTTCTTAAGCTTTGGGTGGCTGAGTAACGATGCCAAATAGCCAAATACCATTGCCGCACAGATACCTGCTGAGCTAGCAGTCAGTCCACCCTTAAAGATCCCAAGCAGGCCTTCCTCATCGACTGCCTTTTTCACGCCTTTCCAGAGTGTATTGCCAAAACCAAGAAGCGGCACACTCGCACCGGCTCCTGCCCACTCTTTCAATGGCTCATAGATGCCAAACGCGCCTAACAAGACACCTGTCACCACGAGAATCACCATGACACGGCCCGGCATCAGTTTTGTCTTATCCATCAGAAGCTGTGACAATGCACAGATGATACCGCCAACGACAAATGCGATCAGATAGTCTTGCATACAATGCCTCCTTCCGGTAACGACACATTTTTCTTATTTTCTTCTTTTGTTTTCTCTTCTTCGTTCTTTTTCTTTTTTTCACTCACCTCAAAGTGTTTATCGAATGAATCAATCTCTTCGATAACAACTGCATGTGCGATGCCTGGAATGCTTGCACCCTCGTTAAAGGAAATCTTTGACAGCAAAGCACCTGTCGGTACAAACAGCACACGTTTCCAGATCTTTTTTTGAATCTGAGGCAAGATATACGCAGCCAATGTTACAGCACTGCAGCCGCAGCCGCTTCCACCTGCGTGGACATCCTGCTCCTTTCGTTCAAAGATCTCCAGTCCGCAGTCCATATGACGATCCGAAATATCAATCTGTTTTTCGCGAAGCAAGTCGATTAATAGCTTACTTCCGATCTGGCTAAGATCGCCTGTGATGATCTTATCGTAATCGCTTGGCTTTGTCTTAAAATCTTCGAAATGCTGTGCAATGGTATCACAGGCGGCAGGTGCCATCGCCGCCCCCATATTCATTGAATCCGTGATTCCATAGTCCACAATTTTTCCCGTTGTGATTCCTGTAATTTTTGCGAGTGGATTATCGAGTTGGGTTGTCGTGTGTGCCTGAACACTTTCAAGTACGACTGCTCCTGCGCCTGTCACCGTCCATTCCGCACTGAGCGGTCTCTGGTTTCCATAATCGGACGGAAAACGAAACTGCCTTTCGGCAGAGGAATAATGACTGCTTGTCACACAAAGCACATGATCGGCATAGTCCGCATTGACAAGCATCGCACCTGTCGCAAGTGTCAGCCCCATCGTGGAGCAAGCACCGTACATTCCAATTGTGGGGCAGTTCAATTCACTGATGCCAAAGTTGCTTGCAATACACTGACCAAGCAGATCACCCGCCAGCACATAGCGAATCTGCTTCGGTGAAAGATGTGCCTTCTCAAGTACCTTCTTTGCAGCACGTTTTTGAAGCTCACTCTCTGCCTGCTCCCAGTTATCTTGTCCACAGGTTCCATCCGGGTCAACCTCATCAAATAATGGTCCAAGTGGTCCCTCTGCCTCTTTCGGGCCAACAACAGAGGCCGCCTGCAGAATGCGGGGCGGCCTCTCAAAACGTATACTTGCTGTTCCTGTCTGCATAATTTCTCCTTGTTCTGGATATAGTTTTCATTCTAAAACTACTTTGCCCGAAAGAGAAATTATTATACATTTTTATCTACTACTTGATAATATCATCGGATTAACCCATATTACGGGACGAACACCATAACAACTATCCGTTTTTACATCCTTATAACTGCAAATTACACCATTTTCATTTATCGCTATAATATTGTCATTTTTTTGAAGCCCCCTCAGCCACCATCCACATTTTTTGTCCACACTACACTTTCCATTATAATATTTATCATATCATGACCATTCCAAAAATCAATTACATTCCTTTCTGGTTTTCCTGTTATTCATTGTTATTTTGTTACTTGCTATTTTAACTCGAGAGGATGACAGTTATTGTCATTGTGAGAAAAAAGCAGAAAAAAAGTACCACAACAAGTTTTCACCTGCGTGATACATTCTTTTCTACCTTTTTGTTTTCTGTTTTACGCAAACAGATCGTTCACCATTGTAACATCAAAGGTAACGTTCTTTACTTTATTAACCTCGATGCGATACAGTGCATTTGCAGCAATATGTTCTGCTGCCTGCTCCAGATCACGGATACCAGTTGTATGTGAATAAAGGTCAACGACAGCCTCAACTGCTTCTGGCGTGACGATGCACTCGCCCTCGCGAAGACCCATGCGACGCAGTACCTTCGGCAATGCGAAGCGTGTGAAGATGATCTTCTTCTCTTCCTTTGTGTAATCCGGAATGTCGATTACGGCAAAGCGTGACATAAGCGGTGCGCTAATCTGGTCCTTGTTGTTGGCAGTTGCAATCGGATAAACACCGCCAGTCGGAACCATACACTCCATGTAGTTGTCGGTAAATCCAAGGTTATCAAGAAGGGTCAAAAGTACATCGGCCGGGTTGCCGCTGCCCTTGCTGGATGCTGCCTTATCAAGCTCGTTGATGATAAAGACAAGATTCGACTCGCGCGCTGCGGAGAATGCTTCCATGATGATACCTGGCTTTGCATTTGCGTAAATACGAGAACTTCCAGTTAACTGCTCTGGGTCATTGATGGAACTCATATCAAGTGTGGTCCACGGCAGCTTCAGGATTCTGGCAACCGCATAGGCGATCTGAGATTTTCCTGTACCAGCTGGTCCGATAAGCAGCAAACCATATGCAGGAAGGGTGTGGGTACGGTTAATCTGAATAATTGTCTCGATGATTCTTTGCTTTACGCGCTCCATACCGTACAGCTCCTCATCAAGTACCTGACGGGCATACGCCGGATCAATTGCCTCAAAATAGTTGCTCTTCCACTGAATATTCATCATAATGGAAAGGGCACGCTGCGCATGGCGCTTCTCCTCCGGGGAAACCTCGTGAGAACGCGCTACTGCCAGATTTCGTCTCGCCCAAAGACGGATATTGTCTGGAAGTGTCTTTCCTGCACAATTCAAAAAGTCGGTGATGCTCTGAAGGCTGGTGATCTTCATGTCATCGCCAAGTTCTTCCTTCTCCTCGTCTTCGGCCTCATCTGCCGGTGCATCACTTGCAAGCAGACGGTCAATCATAAACTGTAAGAAACCATCCTCTGCGGAAAGCTTTGTGCCGCCGCCAAATGCGATCTCACGAATCTTATAGACGGCATAACCTTCTGATGTATTCTTACCGGACAGGCGTACATTGATATGGTTGTCGCCCAGCCAGCGCACTAAACTTACAAAGCGTGAATCCACCTTCAGGATATCGGCGGTGTAGGATTCCTTTGAATCCTCTTCCTTAAACTCAAATGCAGTTTTCTTTGTCGGATTGGTAAAAAATCCAGCGGAATGATGCGCATGCTCTTTTTCTTTATTGTCCAGAATCAGAATCGGATGCTCTGGTGTGGAGACCTCCTCGTTGGAACGAAATGTTGTGTAGGTGCATTCCGGATTGACCTTCTCTTCTGTCTGGTTGCTGAAATCAAAAACTC
>CAVCXB010000056.1:0-19252 GCA_963605535.1 Wujia chipingensis | reverse complement strand
GCCTCTACTGTTTTGGCATTTCTGTTTATGATAAGCTCCTGCGGAAAGTCCAGTTCCTCAAGGAGCTTTCTTGCATGGTTATATATACCTACATATGTACTAAAATGTGCATCGGAATCTACGCTGATATATGCATCATATTTCTTGCACTTTGCTATGATATCACGACAATTTGCAACAGAGGATGGTCGTACATTGAAAGTTGCCTCGTTTAACTCGATGGCTTTCCCAAGGCGTGCCGCCTCCTTGATGACGGTGTCATGATCATATGGATATTCTGCCGTTCCTGTGTGTCCTAAAATATGTACCTTTGGATTCTTCAGTACGTTTAGATAAGCATTTGTATGCTGTTCGACTGTACCTGCCGTAAATGTATGGGAATGGCAGGATGCTACTATGCACTCCAGCCTTCCAAGCGTATGCTCTGACAGATCAATATGACCTTCATAGTCCAGAATATTGACCTCCGCACCCTTCCATACTCTGATTCCGTGAATATACTCAGGCAATATCCTCATATTTGAAAAATGACCCTCATATGGTGCGTCCGGCTCTGCCGGGCCGTGATCGCTCATATTGATGCCCTCCAGCCCGTTTTCAAATGCGCTGCGGCAATTTTCCTCCAACGTGCTGTAGGCGTGCGTACTTGCGATCGTATGTGTATGAAGGTCTGTTTTTATCTCATAATTTCTCATAGAAATCCTTTCCTTTCTGCATCAGATGCGTTCTTATGCGAATGCCGCATTCATCCGCACTCTCTCCATGCGTATGCCGCTGTCACCTTGCTTTTCAAACAAAATGATATCGCGGTACAGGCAATGAAATTTCTCAGGATAATCAATATCCTGATGAAAATGACCAAACATCCAGTAGCGGTATGATATTTTTTTCCATACGCGGCACAAAATATCATTTGTAACAGAAAGGTCTTTCTCCGGAAACCACGCCCTTACCATACGCTCCGGAACCGTATGTGTCATGACAAGATCAAATGTATTGTTGTTCTTTGAAATAGCGTCTGAAATTCGTTCTTCGTCCTCTGGCGTAAGATCCTCATCCGGCTGCCAGATATCTGGGTGATTTTTCTTATAGCCCGGTCCTGTCGTGCTTGCACCGATTGCAAGAATCGAAAAGCCGTCAGCCGTGCAGACACTCCCTCTTTTCAGATAATAAATGCCATCCGCTGCTTTTCTCGTATTAGTTCTTTCCACATTGCACCCATGCTTTTTTAAAAGTACTACCCTTTCCGCCTCATCAATCTCAGGCAGACATTTCAGCACATTATAATCCTCATGATTTCCATCGATAAAGAACACAGGATACGGCAAATCTCTCATATAGTCAGGCAGATGCATATCTTCGCCTTCTTTCGTATCGTTTCTGTTATCTGTAAAATCACCGCAGATAAAAAGTGCATGGATATCCGGCATGTTTCTCAATCCCGATTGAATACTTTTTTGTCTTTCCTTATCGGACGGAAAATGCACATCACTTATTACTGCTATCATGTTGTCACTCCTTTTCATGTTTCCCTTTATAAAGCTGTATCCTGTACAAAAAATCGTTAAGGGACTGTTCACCTGCTTATTGCTTTTCACAATTGAAGCAAGTGACTTACTTAATTCGTTTAAAAAAAGCGAGAGCCGTGTAAGCTCCCGCTTTCTTTTATAAACTCATACTATGTTTTGCTTTGCTGCTTTTTATTCAGCTGCAGACTGCTCATCATACATAGCTGCTCTCTGCTCGATGATGTCGTCCAGACCTGCATTCTTCATATCGCTCATCAACTGCTCCTGTAAGGAATCGAACTCCTCCGGCTTGCAGCTGGTCAGTCTGTAAACATACTCGATCAGGTCAGTACGAATCTGAGTACCATACTCATTCTCTGCCTCTGGGTTGGTGGAGAATACCGGATAACGATACTTGCCGATTGCGACAGTCTCATAGAAGTTCTCATACCACTCCTGAGTATCGATCGGATCCTTACCCATAGCGTTCTCAACAATACCAGCCTCATCATCCATGAATGCGAAGTGCTTGTTTACGATGTTGTAATCATCAAGAGTCGTCTTGTAGCCCATGGAACTTAACTCATCACCTGTAAATGCAACCGGAACACCATTCTCACTAACTTCATGCTCTGGTGTATAAGCTACGTTCTCAGCATTTGTCGGATCTGCTAACCAGTTCAGGTATGTCATACAAGCATCCACCTTGTCCTCGCTTGCTGCCGGAATCATGATCCACATACCATACATCTGCTCGTATACGTTACGAACTTCTCCATCCTCCTGAGTGAAGCACTCAACCGGAACGAATGTGGACTTATCAAGGTCATTGTTCAGGATGTGGATGTTATCCCACTGAGTTGTATTATCATCTAAGAAGAATGCAACCTTACCTGCTGCGATATTTGCCTTATATACAGACTCATCTGTATCAGTAGCGAAATCCTGAGAAATAATACCATCGTTGTACAGAGTATTCAGTTCCTTGATACCGTCTAATGCGCCATCATGAACAATTGCATAGTTCTCGCTGTAGGTATAAGCATCCTTATCATCCTCGAATGTTACGTAGGAACCAACGAAGTTTAAGTATCCCTTCTCTGTATCCTGACGTCCGCTCATGCCCCACGGAATCATATCCGGATATGCTTCATGAATCTTATACAGATCCTCGATCAGCTCTTCCTTTGTGGTCGGAACCTCAAGACCTAACTCATCCAAAATGTCCTTACGGATGTAAGCGGTGTGACGTGGATTCTCAGTTCCTCTCTTGGAAAGAAGTGCATACTGAGAGCCATCATACAGACCCATGTTCTGAACCTCACCACAGTACTCCTGAATGTTGGTTCCGATGGTCTCATAAGCCTCTGTCAGATCAGCCAGACCGCCAAGGCTTGCATAGTTTAAAAAGATGCTCTGATCATAAGTAAACAGAATATCCGGTGCATTTCCGCCAGTCATCATGGTATTTAATACATCGTTGCTGGTAGATCTTGGAACAGCTACGAACTCAACCTGAATACCCAGATCCTTAACCTGCTCGTTGATCCACTCGCTCATCTTGTTTTCCTCGATGGTCATACCCTGCGGAGCATCACCACGATCCCACAGCATAACACGGATAGTTGTGGTCTCATCTGCCATTGCCGGCATAATACCGAAACTGGTTACTGCCATTGCTGCGGTCATAATTGCTGCAGCTGATTTTCTCATCTTTCTCATTGAAAAACTCCTCCTTAAGATTTTTTCTATGATGCACTGTCTGTCCGGCAAAACCAGACAGAACAGACATACTCAAAATATACTACCGATCAGCCCTTTACTGCACCCAGCATGATGCCCTGAGTGAAGAACTTCTGAATGAACGGATATACAACAAGCATTGGTGTCATGGACAATGTAATACTTGCTGCCTTGATATTCTCTGCGACAAGCTCTGTCTTACCACTCTCCTCTGTGCTGACATTTACAGCCTCGATCATCTGCTTTAATGCCATCTGAACGGTATGAAGGCTGGTCTTCTGTACATAGTACAGCTGATCGTCGATACCATTCCAACGACCTACTGCGTAGAACAGGCAAAGCGTTGCGATTGTCGGCACGCAAAGCGGAATTGCGATACGATACATGATCTTGAACTCACCGCATCCATCGATACGAGCTGCCTCATACAAAGAATCATCGATGCTGGCAAATGCGGTACGCATGATGATCATGTTGTAGACACTAAGTGCGCCAGGAATGATCAATGCCCAGATAGTATCAATCATGCCGAAGGACTTGATATTTAAGTAGTTCGGAATGGTACCAAGGTTTAAATACATAGTAATAACACAGAACAGGTTGACAATTTTTGTACCCTTTAATCCCTTTCTGGAAAGCGGGTATGCAAGAAGAATCGTCATAACCATATCGACTGCTGTTACAACCACCATCAATACGATGGAGTAACCGAAGGAACTTACGAATGTACCGCTCTTTAATGCTCTGGCATATGCATCTACATTCAGTCCGATCGGGATGATGAATACTTCTCCTTTGTTGATTGCATCACGGCTCGAAAATGACATTGAGATGACACGAAGTACCGGGACGATGGCAATCACACTGATCAAGATAAAAAAGATAACCCAGAATATCTGGAAACGGCGATCTTCTTTTGTTTTTAATCCGCCCATTACATAACACCCCCCTGTCCCATTTTCTTAGCGATCTTATCAAAAACAAGTACCATGGCGATACCGATTACAGACTGGAACAGACCAACTGCTGTTGCATAGTCGAAACGGCTCTTTCCAATACCAATTTCGTATACGTATACACTAAGTACATTGGATGCATCCTTAACAAGCATGTTGCTCATCATGTAAGGACGGTCGAATGCGATATTGATAACCTTACCAAGCTGCATGATCAGCAGTGTGGAGATGGTCGGCATAATCTGAGGAATGGTTACGTACCAGATACGCTGAAGTCTGGTTGCACCGTCGAGGTAAGCGGCCTCGCTCTGTGACGGGTCAGTTCCCATAAGGGCTGCCAGATAAATAATAAGGGAATAACCAGCTGACTGCCAGATACCCATTACCCAGTAAATAACACGCCACCAGATGGTATTTGTTAAGAATGGTACGGTAGGTACACCGAATACACCAAGGATTCCATTTAACAGACCGTTTGCTGAGAACAGCTGAGTACTGATACCTGCGATAATAACCCATGAAAGGAAGTTCGGCAGATACAGGATGATCTGTGTCATCTTTCTGACACCGGTACTTCTCAACTCATTTAAGAAAAGTGCAAGGAAGATCGGGAATGGGAATCCGATAATCAAATCACCGATATTTAAGATCAGCGTATTCTTTACTGAGAACCAGAACTCACTCGATCCGAATGCCTCCTTGAAATATTTGAATCCTACCCACGGTGACTCCCAGATTCCTTTGAAAATGTTGTACTTCTTGAATGCAACAACGATGTACAGCATCGGCTTATACTTAAAACAGATCAGCCAGATAACAGGGATTACCATCATCGCATACAGCTGCCAGGTATTTCTAAGATATGTCTTCCAATTGACCTTCTTCTTCGCTGCACCCGGCGTGTTTTTGTTTGCCATGTCCGCGGCCCTCCTTTTATTTTTTCTTCAGATTTTCTTTCGAATTTCTTTTGAATTTGTTAAGCTGATTATAACAAAGAACCTGCTCAAAACGCTATGCGTTTTTGGTCTCTTTCGCATGGAAACCTTGCATTTTTTGCTTTTTTGTTTGTACGATTTTTACATTTTCCTACAAAAATCGTTTGTACAGTTGTATCTTTTGTGATTGTCTTAACACGCAGTCGGTATTTTTCACAGAACCTGACGAATTTTCTGCTTATATTAAACCAACAAAAATGTTTTGATTTCAAACGGTTTTATTTCAAAATCTGCTTTTTGTCCATCAAAATCTGTCATTTTTTCCTGCTTTTCCATCAGATCACATTCCCATATGTGCTGCGGCTTTAAACCGGATAAATCCCATGTCACATTGGTACGAATACCACTCGACTCATACATGCGCACGATAAGGCCTGTTTCATCTTCCGATCGCTTCACAGAAGTCACAATGACATTTGGTGCCGATACTTCACACATGGAGTAACATTCGGCAAAGGATATCGAGGAGGGCTCTGATATTGGTTCTGATGTTCCTGCAGATGCAAGTGCTGCAAACGATTTTAATGCTGAGATAATCGGTTTTTCGTTTACTATACCTGCCTCCTGTACGACTTTCGCACTTCTCCAGTCGCCCATATGCGGCATAATCGCATAGGTCAGCTCATGCATACCCTTATCTGCATCCGGGAATGGGAAGATGCCGGAAGTTAAAAGCGTTAAGCCAAGCGAACTGTCCTCGATGGAATAACCATAGCGGCCATCGTTTAACAGTGCCACACCGTAACCCGGCTCCGACAGATCGACAAAGCGATGTGCGCATACCTCAAACTGCGCCCGCTGCCAGCTGGTATTCTTGTGCGTTGGACGTTCGATCACTCCATATGGAATCTCGCACGCTGCAGTTCTTGTCATCACATCAAAATGAAACTCTGCCTTTACAAGCTGCTGCTCTTCTCTCCAATCCATCTTTGTCTTAAAATCAATGCGTCTTGTGTGCGCAAAAAATACAATATCCTGCTCAATCGTTGAGGACTGGTAGGCGAGTACGGTATGAAGCACAGCGCAAACATCGCCGAACTCGGTTAGCTGACACGGCTTTGCTGCTGTCATCTTCCAATGCTTTCTTGTATAATAGGATTCCACATTCCATGCATCGTAGTCCTTCGGAATGTCCTCATAAACGACAAGCTCATTTCCAACGGTTCCTTTTTCAATCACTTCGCGCTTTGCTTCCTTATCATAAAGAGAAGTGATCTGACCAAGCTCATCCCATGAAACAACATACCAAGGTGTCTCAAGCGTCTGTGCATCACGAAGGACAAATTTCGTCAAGAACTGAGGTTTTGTCTGTTCGGACGTTTTGGCCTCTGTGTTCGTATTTTGTGCATTGTCCGCGGTCTGCCCATTTCTTGTAATCTGTGCATCATTTGTGATTTGCTCGGATGTATTTTTCTTTGTCAGACGAACGCTTCCCTTTGCCGGAAGTGCTGCTGTCAGAAGAAGTGTGCCATCCTTCATGCGCTGTGTGCTGCTTACATTTGTAAGTACAAGAACTTTTCCATTTTCATTCGTATTTTCATTAGATGATGGTACATCAATGCCATACTCTTTCTGTGCCTGTGCATCCAATGCAATGACCTGCTCTGCGGCAAAACCAAGTGGATTCCATACGGTGATACCAGCGTTTGCTGTTGAGGTATCGGATGCGTTGGATGCTTTCGATTCTTCGGATGTGTCGGATTCTTCAGGTGATTTTGTTAATTCCGATAATTCGGTTACTGCCTGTCGAATGATTTCCTCATCCATCGCCTTGATCTTTGCATAGTCGATATCCGACTGCTCATAGACCTCACCGATTGCAGAACCCGGCAGAATATCATGGAACTGATTTAATAACAGAAGCTTCCATGCCTTATCCAGCGTTTCTTTTGGATATGTATACGTATTTGCAGTTACACTTTCGTTTGTATTTGCATTTGTATTTTCATTGGAATTCTTATTTTTCTTGCTCATCCACCAGGAAAGTGCTGCCAACCACTCGGCCTGCTGATTCTTGTTTTCGCAAATGCGGTTGTTCTTCTTATTCTCTGCGACGGAGCTGAAGGTGCCACGATGATACTCCAGATACAGATCACCGTACCAGGTATTTAACTTCTTATTCTGTAAATTTTGATCCAGTACCTGCAAATATTCCTTCAGACCAGATAGTTTTACCTTCGGAACACCCGGAATACCGTAGGCGAGACGTCTGCTTTCCTCAAGCATTCCCTCTGTTGGGCCTCCGCCGCCATCTCCGTAGCCATAGATTGTCAGCACAGCATCGTTTAACTCTTTGTTTCGATAGTTCTGCCAGGTTCCCATTGTCTGACTGGCATTCTGTCTGCCGTTATAAGTTACCTCGCGCACTGGCTTTTCAAAGCGCTCTGGATAGGTTTCATAATTCTTTGTCGTGATGTAAAGTCCTGTCACGCGGCTTCCGTCGATACCTTCCCACAAGAATGTATCGTCTGGCTGCTGATCGGCATCATTCCAACCCATCTTAGTTGTCAGGAAATAGCGAATGCCGCTTCGCTTCATGATCTGCGGCAGCGCGCCTAAGAAACCAAATGCGTCTGGCAGCCATAAAATCTCCTGATCATCAACGCCGAGCTCGTCCTTGAAGAACTTCTTTCCATATAAAATCTGGCGGATTAAGGATTCTCCGCTAGTCAGGTTGCTATCCGACTCAAGCCACATCGCACCGTCCGCCTCCCAGCGTCCTTCCTTCACACGTTCCTTTACCTGCGCAAAGATTTCCGGTGCTTCTTCCTTTACATACTCGTACAGCTGCGGCTGGCTCAAGAAGAAACGATATTCTGGATAACGCTTCATCAAATACAGCACAGTAGAAAAGCTACGGACTGCCTTCTCTCTTGTCTGGCGAAGCGGCCACTTCCACGCGACGTCAATATGGGTATGACCGAGCGCATAGACGGTCGGGCCATCCATCTCCCACTCCTTCTCGTACAGATTTTCTTTTAACCAAGCACTGGCTGCGGTTAAGGATGCGCGGTACGCATCGCTTCCCTTTACGCGAAGATCCAACAGATCGCCTGCCTGATTTAAGATCTCAAGCAGTTTTCTTCTTTTCTCCTCTTCCGGGCGCATCTGCTTTGCTGCCTCAAGCGGAAGCTTCATATCATAATAAAGTGCCTCTGCCTCTGGCTCCTTCTCAAACACCTTTATATATAAGAAGTTACTCTTTCCAGGGCTGTTTACATATGCATATAGACGGATGTCATAGACTTCACCCGGCTTTGCACTGTCACTCAAAATCACTTCATGGTGATTCAAATCCATCGCGCAGGTCAGCACACCATTTACATAGACCATGATCTGCGGATTATCCGTATTCCAGATATCATCGGCACCGGTATCCAGTGAAAATCCGACCATGCGGCCTGCCATCGCCTCGGTCAATGTCACAGAAAAAGCAAAAATTGCATGATAATCCGGACCTCCCCACGTGTCGGAGCAGTTAAATACAGGCCAGTTGCTGCAATCTTCTAATACACGACTTCTCTTTGCATAGCCTCTTGTGTGTGCTGCATCCAGATTCGGCGCTACGCCATATTTTTTATTTTCGTCCTCATCGCTGTCTGTCACCGCAGAAATGTTGTTGCCGTTATCACTGTCATTACTATGGTTCCTATTGACAGCATTTTTATTGCTATTATCGATAACATTCTTATTAACAGCATTCTTATCCGTATCATCTGCCATCAGATCTAAGAATCGCACCTGTGAAATCACTTCTAATGTGCTGCGTCGCTCACTGTTTAAGCGGTTTACGTATGCTTCCACACGATTTAAATAATCAAGCGGTCTCATTTTTTCCTCCCAGCAAAACTCAAGGTGAATTTCGCCCCTGAATTTCTTTTTTATTCGTAACGATTCAAAACCAGAAACAATTGCTTTGTGCAAATGCTGTTCGGAATCGTTACATGATGCATGTTTAAGCAAGCAGAATCGGATTGGCTATCGCAATAGCATTCTCGCCGCCATCTGCGACAAATACCGCCCATGCGGCATCGCCAAAGTTGAATTCATCTGTCGTTACATCATAGGTAAATCCGCCTTCCGCTGCATTCACTTTTGTGCATATCTCAACCTTCTTGTCTGCGCCTGTATACATCCAAAGATGATTGATCGGCTTCTTTGAGAATACATGAATAGACAATGTGCCTGTCTTGTCTGTGAGCGATGTCTTCTCACCGTAGGAAGCACCATTTATGCTTGCTGTCATAAGCGGTCCGTTGCTGATGAAGCTGTGACCATCGCGGATTGCCTGAAGGATTTCCTCTGGCTGATTCTTTCCATTTGTATATACATAATTGTGAATATTAGACGGTGTGTTGGACTGCTCTACCCATGCCAGCAAACGCGGCCATATCTTCTTGTACAGCTGTGTCAGATAGGCTACCTTATCGGTCATCTGCACCGGATAAATCTCAGGATGACTTATGACGGTATCTATCAGCCAGTCCAACCATTCAGTCATGCCAAAGTAATCATCGCCATAAATGTTATGCGTATCGCTTCCTGTCGTTGCTGTCAGACGCTTACCTTCCTCTAAGAGAGACAGCCACTTCTTAAATGCCTTTGCATTGATCGTGCCGGATGCAAACGGAGTCGCACCATTCCAGATTTCGATCGATTCAAAGATCTCAACCATATCCCAGAACTCGCTGTTGTAGCGGGTGGAAAAGCTTACATCAAACGGATGATTGACCTGCGGCAGACCGCCCTTCTCGCGAATCTCGGTGCAAATGCGGATAAATTCGCTGCGAAGCTTCTCGGTTGTGCGCTCTTTTCCATTTGGAATCTCATAAATCACATCATCATCCACGCCCAACTGAAGCACATGACCATTGGAGGTAGAAATCTCCTTGGAAACAATCGGAACAAAGTTGTGATTTTGCTGTCTCCACTCGTCATGATTCAAAACATTGTGGTGATCGCTCAGTGCACCAAACTGCATACCAAGGGACTTCATGGAACGGCAGATCTGCTCCGGTGTCTCGATAACTGGATCGGTTCCGCCGTATGCCGGGCTGCTGTATACGCTGTGATGATGAAGATCACCTGCCATCCAGCCATTATCGGTCAGATGTGCAATGCGGGTAAGAGTTGCCTTTGCTGTTGTCACGCCGTCCTTTGTAATTTCAAATGGCACGATCTCGGTGTTGTACTCCGGTCCGCAAGTCACCTCTGCCTCGTAGCTTCCGCACGGCAGCTTTGCAGATAAGGTACCATTCTCCTCTGTCACAAAACGGCGAAGGGAAAAACGGGTGCGAATTTTATGCTCCTTGTTATCCCAGATCTTTGCCTGTGCCACGATTGGGTTGTCGTTTTCTGTTACCGTAAGTGCAAGTGTTCCAAACTCGGTACCCGGTGCCTGCAAGTTGTAGTAATAACCTGCCTGCGCAGCACATCGCTGTAAAAACTGCATCGTATTTAAGAGTTCCTCTGGATCTAGCTTTTCCAAAAACATCTGTGATTCGGATGCCATCTCTGCCCCTTTTTCTTTTGCTTCTTTCTCTTCTGCTTCCTGTGTGATTTCCATTTCTTTCCAAAGCTCAATCAGCTTATGAATTTTCATTGTTTTCTGCCTTCTCTCTTCTGCCTTTTTTCTTTTTTCTGTTCACGGGGGAAAGTTACGAAAGCGGTTCGACGATTGTTTTGAGATTGCGAACCATTAACGATACTTACTCGATTACGATTGCTTCTAACTCTGGTCTTGCAGCCTCGCCTTTGAAGCCCTCGATGACCAGATCCTTGCAATCCTGTGCGTGGATGGCCTCGCCAAAGCATTCGCGCTCCTCACCCTCGAAGGTAACACGGCTGTTTCGGATGGTAACGCCGTCTGCCCTTCTCATATAGAATCCGGCACTCGGAATCTCCTCGATCTTCTGGCCAAAGCCTGGTCTTAAATCGTAGAGTCCCTTCGGCCATTTGCTCTTGGAATGAATCTTTACCTTTACATCCTCGAACAATACGTCCTCGATGTGATTTCCATTGCTTCCGGATAAGAATACACCGTTCTCGGAATCGCAGGTAATGTTGCGGAAGGTAACACCAGAAATATGACCGGACTGCTTCTCCGGTACACGGTTATGTGTTGTGATGCTGATCGGCTCACCGCAGCCCCACCAGCAGTCAGCAAAGCGGCGTGTCTCAATGATAATATTGGAGAACATCGCATTCTTTACGTGACCACCATCGCGAATCTGAATGGAAATACCACGGTTACTTCCGCTGATGATACAATTATTTACAGTCAGATTCTCGAAATCTCCGGTACCCTCGGTTCCAATCTTTAATGCTGCGGAAGTAGAAATCAGTGTACAATCGCTGATTAAGACATTCTTTGTCGGGCCATACTCCATATTTCCTGCGGAGCTCTTTAAGCAGATACAGTCATCGCCGCACTCGATATGGCAACCAATGATACGGACATTTGTACTGTGATCTGGGTCAATACCATCAGAATTTGCGACATTCAGATCATTTAAAATGCGAATACGATCAATTAATACATCGTCGCAGCCTGCAGTATGCAGTGTCCAGAAGGAGACGTTACGAATGATAATATTGGTAAAGTTAATGTGGTTACAATGCTCCACATAGATAACGGTCGGACGCGGATAAAAATCGCCGGTCACATAGTATGGACTAACCTGCTTTACAAATGCAAATGCGTTTCCGTCAATCACACCATCTCCGGTAATTGCCATATGATCGGCATCCTTTGCGTAGATAAATGCATAGGATGGCTTTAAGGTGACAGGTGTTCCCTCGATCTTTACACCGTTATCCTTCTGGCCTTCATTCGGATGGAAGTAAGTGGTCAGATCGCTGTGCGCCTTTAACACACTTCCTCTCTCCAGATGGAGATCGACGTATGGCTTTAAAATAATAGAGCTGGAATAATAGGTCTTTCCACTTCTTAAAACGACCTGTCCGCCTCCTGCTGCGCTGCACTCGTCAATTGCTGCCTGAATAGCTGCGGCATCGTTTGTCACACCATCGGCCTTTGCACCATAGTTTAATACATCGTAAATCATAAGTTGCCTCCCTAAATATTTTGAAAAACTTAAAGGAGCAAGGGCATTAACACCCTTGCCCCCTTAAATGAGTTTCCTAATGCTATGTAAATTGGACTTGCTTTGACAACACTACATCTCCGCATTACTCTGCGGACAGCTTGCTTAACTCGCCTGTCTGCAAATTGTAGCTGTAGGTCTGTACCTCTGCCTTCTTATTGTCTGCTTCCTTTGCTGTGAGAATAATGTAATCTTCCATTGCATGTTCAACAGACACAAGCTCAAGTGAATCATCGGGTTCAAAAACAGTTTCCAGCTCACTTCCGTTTGGACGAACTCTGGAAAGATTTCCATCATACAGGCCATAGACCCAATTTCCGTTTCCACAAAGACCAGACGGAGCGGCTACGCCATCAAAGTCAAGAAGTACAATCGTGCCAACATCCAGATTGCAGCTGTACATCAGCTCTGTCTTTGTATCATAATAGATCAAATACGGTCCGATTACCTGTGCCCATGCCACATCTCGACCATCATCAATACCAAGCTCTAAACGCTGAGTGTATGTATGCTGGTAATCACTTCTTGTAATGTCTCCATCCGTATCCAGATAATAAACCATACCTTCACCGAACGTAAGGAATCGTTCAATATACGGGTATGCGGTTCCTTCTGGATTTCCAGTCATCGAATACTCACGATTTTCGGAGAAAATACTGCCATTCATGATGTAAGCCTCTTCGCCGACATTCTGTGCACTCAACTGTAAGTCGGTACCATCAAGCTGAGTACTATATGCATTTAACACGTTATCCTGATAAGCAAGCATATAAACACGATAACCAATGATATTAAAGCCCGGTGTGTTCACAGCTACCTGTGCAGCTCCCGTCAGATCACTCTGATTGGTATACAGCGTATTAAATGCCTCATCAAACTTGGTATACTTTGCATAGATGCAGCCAGAAGAAACGTCTGGAAGCAATGTATAACTTTCATTTGAGAAAGACGGATACTTTGCCTTTGCTGCCTCATGATACGGATTGACCTCCTCAGAAACCTCCTCAGAAGATTCTGACTCTGTTTCCTCTTCGGTTTCAGATTCGATTTTGGTTTCTGCAGTTTCCGTCTCAGATTCTGCTTCGGTTTCTAATTCAGCAGTCTTTGACTCTGCTTCAGATTCAGATTCTACGGTCTGTTTTTCCGTTTCCGTTTCAGTTTCAGTTTCCAATTTAGCAGTCTCGGATTCACTCTCTGAAGCTAATTCAGATTCATTTTCAGAACTAGACTCACTCTCTGAATTTTTCTCTGTCTCCTGCTCAGATGTACTCTCTGTCTCAGATTCAGACTCCACTTCTGCAACCGTCTTTGTTTGTGTTTCAAACTCAGACTGTACAGCCGGTTTATCCTGCGTTTCTGCTTCTGTTTCTGCTTCACTGAACAAATTTTCTGCACTATCAGATACAGCAGCTGTATCAGCTGCTGCACCATTCGATGTTTGATTCATTAATTCGCCGTCTGCGCCTGCTTCACTATCAGCACCGTTTTCGGCATTTTCATTGTTATTTTGTGTACTACTACTGCTCTCTTCGGCTGAAGATGATGTTGTCACTGCATCTGACTCAGAAGAGCTTTCCTTCTCAGATACCGGCTCACTTGATACCTCTGCCTTGGAATCCTCGTCAGAAGACTGTTCCGGCAACTTGGTACCTTCTGTTTTACTCGGCTGATTGCCAGCAGAGAACTGTTCGTTCAGCGTATTTACAAGTTCGCCAAGATGACCCGTCGCTGCAAGGATTGCTGCTGCAAGCGCAACGGAAGAGACAAGAACCAAAAGTACAAGCGGCACAATATGACGCTTCTTTTTTTCTACTGGTTCATAGGTTTCTTCGTCTACGTCAACATAACGGCTGACATCTTCCTGTTTCAAATCATCAATAATCGCTTTTTCATATTCGTAAACAGAGTCATCTACAAGTGTTGCTCTCGGCATACGCTTTGTGTTTTCCTCTGAATTCTCAGAAGAATCTATATCTGCGGACTCATCCTCTTCAACCTGTGAATCATTGTCACCCTCATCGGAATAATTGTCGTCTAAATAGTCATCATCCGAATATTCCTCATCAGAATACTCATCTTCTGAATATTCATCGCTGAGAGATTCCTCCTCTGGTGTCAACTCTTCGTCCGATTCGGCTTCCTCTGAAAGATCGGAATCGTTTGATTCATTTAATTCGTCTGATTCATCCGATTCAGTTGATTCCGAGGTCGTTTGCTCTGCAGCTTCAGATTCCAACGTTTCTGTCTCTGCAGTCTCTTCTTCAGACGCTTCTACTACTTCGTTGGTTTCATCTGCCTCTTCTTCATCTATGACACTCTCAACAACTTCACCATTCTCTGGATCTGCCGCTTCCGTTTCACCCTCATAAGAATCTTCTTGCGAATTTTCATCAACTTCTTCTGAGATGTCTCCTTCTGAAACTTCTTCCTCTGGAGTTTCAGTCTCCTCTTCCTGACGAATCACTGGTTCAGAGGTATTGGTCAGCTTTGCACCTGTCTTTAAAAGAGAGGCGACAAAGTTATCTGCGGAGGTTTCCCACTCCTCATCATTCTCGTCTTCTTCCTCTTCAAAGAACTCTTCTGCTTCCTCTTCCTCTGCCCATTCTTCATCGGCAGCCTCAGACTCTACTTCAGTTTCCTGATCAGAATAATCCTCAGCGTCAGAGCTTTCTGCTGCTTCAGTTGTTTCGGTTGTTTCTGATTCTTTTGGTGCTTCGGTTGGCTCAATTGCCTCTGGCGCGTCTTGCTTTTTTTCAAGATCCTGAACAGTCTGCGCTATTTCCTTTTGCAGAACATCCATCTCTTTTTCCAGCTTCTGTGCCTCGGCAATCTCCTTTTGAATGGAGCCCTCTGGTTTATCTGACTTATCAGAATTATCCTCAATTGAAGTTTCTTCAAACTGCTCAGATATTTCGGCAGTCTCTGCCTCCTGCAGTTCTTCTTTTAATTCAGCTGTTGCTTCCTGTACCTTGGCGGACTCTTCCTTTGGAACTTTCTGGATACGGCTCTGCGTTTCCTTTGCCTGCTGTAACAACCGTGCAAATGCAAGATCTGCCTGCATCTGAGGTGAAGATTCCTGCTCTGCCTGTGTTACTTTCTGTTCCTGAGAAACTGTCTCTGTTTCCTCGATCGGCTGCGCATCAGATGCCTCATTGGAAGTTTCACTAGACTTGTCACTAGAATCATCTGAGTCATCTGTTGTTTCGGTTGGCTCAGCCGCTTCATCTGCTTCCGTCGTTTCAACTGTTTCAGTTGACTCAACTTTTTCTGCAGTTTTAGAAGCCTTAGCATCCTCAGTTGCTTCACTTCCATTCGACTCTACCGATTCCAATTCGCCTGTAGAATCTTCATCCGCAGAATTATTCTCTGGATTTGACTCTGATGATTCCGACTTCGCGGATTCTGTTGACTCCGCATCTTCCTCTTTGAGATTCAAAAGTGCCTTTACTTCTTCCTGCTTCTGAAACTCTTCAGCCTCTTTCTGCTTTCGAAGTGCTTCGGCCTCCTCTGCCTTACGAATTTCTTCCTTTTCTCTCCTGACAGCATCTAATCGCTCTTCGCTCTTTGCAAAATGCTTCTTTACAGCCAGACGATAAAAATGCTCGGCATCATCGAGTGATTTTTCGGTTACTGTTCCCTCTTCGTAAAACTTTCCAAGGTAATAGCAAGCCTCACCGTTTAGCTTTTTCTCTTCATCTTTTGCCTTTGACAGCCATTCGAATGCCTGAGTCTCGTCGATCTCAGCCACCTCACCATTTGCAAAGCTAACGCCAAGCACAATGGCAACGGTTGGATCTTCACTATCTGCACACTCGGATGCCCATTTGCATGCCTTTTTCAGATCATACTTTGCTGCATCTTGATCAAAATAGTAATGTACCAGATATTCCTGAGCACGGGTATTGCCCTCCTCTGCTGCCTCCGTCATCAGACGCTCTGCAATGGAAATATCCTTTACTGCGAGCGGATTCCTAAAGTAGATCAGCGCAAGCTCAACCTTTGACTCAGAATAGCCCTGTCTGGCCGCTTTAAAAAACCATTCGGCCGCTTTTCCATAATTCTTGTTGACTCCGCCATAGCCGTTTTTATAAATCAGTCCCAGATTGTGCTGCATCTGCGGATCTCCGTGGGACGCTGCACTACTGTACCATTTTAACGCTATGATCTCATTTGCCTCTACACCGATGCCAAACAAGAAACAATAGCCTAAATTGTACTGAGCATCTGCATAGTCCTGCTGCGCCGATGCCTGATACCAGTAAACAGCAGCTGCTTCATCCTTTTCGACTCCACGACCCTCAGCATAGCAATTTGCTAATCCATACTGAGCCTGCGGATTTCCAACCTGGGCAGCTTCATAAAACCGCCTTGCCGCTTCCTGAAACCAATACTGTGCTGCCGAAAGGTCCTGTTCAATACCAGTTCCTTCCTCATAACAGATACCCAACTGATATTGAGCCTCTGCATTCCCTGCATTTGCTGCCGAATAAAAACACTGGGCAGCCGCGCCGTGATCCACAGCCGTACCGGTTCCATTTTTATAGCAGACACCAAGTCTCGTGAGTGCCTCGGTATTTCCCTGCTGTGCCAGGCGGTACAATTCTTCAACTGTATGTGTATTCATGCTTGTACCCCTTTGAAATCTTATCGTCATTTTCAATTATTACACTTCACGACACGCATAAACTGTAACACAAAAATCCGATTCATATCAATTTTACCACACTTACTGCTTATTCGCAAGCACTATGCCATAGATTTTATTCTTACCATTTCTTTACAATTACAGTTCACGAATACGCCAATGTTTATGTCAAAGCCCCTACCCGCGAACAGCAACCCGTATTGAATCAATTTTTGGAATTTTTTCAAAAAAAGTGTTGACAAATCTGTGTTCATATGCTAGTATATAGAAGTCGGTTACGACATCCGATAAGCATAAAGGGGTATAGTTCAATGGTAGAGCAACGGTCTCCAAAACCGTAAATACGGGTTCGAATCCTGTTACCCCTGCTGAGAAGACATCCGTTAGGGTGTCTTTTTTGTTATATAAAAATGAAGGGGCGCATCACGCCCCCTGCATCTTCTCAATCAGCTCCGCGGCGTCTCTGACGGTCGCCACCGGAATACACTTCATTCCCTCCGGGACAGTAATATCCTTCGCGCTAACTTTAGGCAGAATGCAACAGGTAAATCCCAGTCGCGCAGCCTCATTAATACGCTGCTGCACCATGCTGACACCTCGAATCTCTCCTGCCAATCCGACCTCCCCGAAAATAACCGTATGCGCATCAATCACACGATCACGAAAACTTCCCGCAATTGCCATAACCACCGCCAAATCAAGCGCCGGCTCACTGATTCGGATTCCACCAGTGACATTGACATACGCATCGCACGATGACAGTGCCATTCCCATTCGCTTCTCCAAAACTGCAATCAACAGATTCACACGATTTCCATCCATTCCGGCACTGGTGCGTCTCGGCAGCCCAAAGCTTGTCCGGCAGACAAGTGCCTGCACTTCGAGCATGATCGGGCGCGTGCCTTCCATCAAACAAGCCGTAACGGTACCACTGCTGTCGAGGCTTCGCCCTTCGAGTAGGTAAGCAGACGGATTCGCAACCTCCTTTAAACCAGACTGCACCATCTCAAATACGCCCATCTCATTTGTCGCACCGAAACGATTCTTTACCGCACGCAAAATTCGATACATCGCACTGCGATCACCCTCAAAATAAAGCACCGTGTCCACCATATGCTCGAGCACTCTCGGACCGGCAACAACGCCTTCCTTTGTCACATGGCCAACTAGGAAAATCGTGATGCCTCTGCCCTTTGCAATCTGCATCAGCGTGTTGGTACACTCTCGGACCTGGCTGACGCTGCCCGGTGCCGAGGTGACATCCTCACGGTACATTGTCTGAATGGAGTCAATGACAACGATCTGCGGCAGTTCCTTCGTGATTACAGTATCGATTCGCTCTAAATTCGTCTCCGAAAGCAACAACAAATCCCCTGAAAAGCCGCCGAGACGATCGGCGCGCATCTTAACCTGACGCGCGGATTCCTCGCCAGACACATACAGCACCTTCTTTCCGGATACCGCCAGATTTCGACAAACCTGTAACAGCAACGTCGATTTTCCAATTCCCGGATCACCACCGACAAGAATCAACGAACCCGTGACCAGACCACCGCCAAGCACGCGGTCTAATTCGTGAAGTCCGGTGCTGCTTCGATCTTCCTCATCGATGTTGATTTCTTCTAATCGAAGCGGTTTTGATGCCTCAAGTCCCATCTTCTTGATTCCGCCTGATTTTGCTGTGGTGGTGCTTCCTGCCGTTGGCTCCTCGACAAAGGTATTCCACTGACGACACCCCGGACACTGGCCCATCCATTTTGCGGACTCGTATCCGCATTCTTTACAGAAAAAAGCAGTCTGCTTTGCCTTCATAACGCCTCCTAAAAGAAAAGCTGCATGGAACTTTTACCATGCAGCTTATGTACGAAAAATTGAACCTGTATCTTATTTCTTGCGAATCAGAACCTTCTTTACGCATCCGGACTCAAGCTCAAGTGAGATTACGATCTTTCCAGAAAGATTGGTCTCATAATTTTCAATTACGGCATCATCCACACTTACCTGATACTCGGTATCGTCCTCTACTGCTACGATAATCTGGGTATCCTGGAATCCGTTTACGATAAAGGAAATCTGATCCTCAGTCTCCTTATAATCGGTAACGACAGTTCCCGGGGTTGACTCATAAGCAAACGTCTCGTTCTTCTCTAATCTGGTGATGTCATGGAAGGTCTTTACCTTATATACATCTCCGTCAAATACATAATCCGAAACCTTTCCCTTTGTCGGAAGATCATAATTTCCAAAGCTTAATGTATTATCTTCCTCAGTGCGGATTAATTCCTTAATTCCTGCCATT
>CAVCXB010000055.1:0-19274 GCA_963605535.1 Wujia chipingensis | reverse complement strand
AATCGGAAACGTTTCTCAAATCTATACTCATAGTTATCCTTTCAGCGCTGTTTTTATTTCTTTGGTTCTTTGTTTTTGTTCTTTTTGTAGATGTTCGTAGATTTTTCAGTTCTACTTTTTTGCTCTACTTTATGTTTTACTTTTCATTCTTTCCTGTATATTCTCATCAAATAGATAGAAAAAGACACATTGTATATTACACTGAGCTTTTTAAAATGTCAAGATTATTTCTCCAATGAATCGCAATCGCATTCGGTAATATGCAACCCGGTTAATTGACGAACGGCCCTTCGGCGAGGTAAATGCTTCCTTTTATGACCTCGCGGGGAGGGCGCTCTGTGCTTCTGGTTGCCTCTATCGTTTGATCTTTCAACTTCTTTACACATTTTTTATACGAATCCATCGTATCAATATCTGCAATCTGATACTTGATCTCAACCTCCTGATTATAAGCATCAATCTGAGCTGACAACCGCTGCAGACGATAATCTCCATTCACAAAATCAATACTAAAGTATCCCTACCCTACCGGGTCGCTTACACTCACCCCTGCGGATAGCACTCCTTACAGCACTGCGCCGCAAACTGGATATCACTATGTGGCGTCTTCACTCCGTTCTCCTCCTGGTAGCTCTCATGTCCCAGTCCAAGAATGGTGATCATATCGCCTTCCTGTGCATGCTCAATCGCATAGCGGATTGCTTCCTTGCGGTTCGGAATAACCAGATACGAAACAGGCTCAGCCTTTTCCTTCTGTGCCTTATCAATACCAATCTTGATATCGGCAAAGATCTGATCAAATGTCTCGTAGCGGTTATGGCCCGCAGTGACAATGCTCAAATCGGCAAGAAGCGCACTCGCCTCTCCCATCTCGTAGCGGCGATACTTGGAACGATTTCCATCGGCACCAAACACGCAGACAATGCGCTTCGGGTGATACTCACGCAATGCCTCAAGATGATTTCTTGTGCTGTAACCGTTGTGAGCAAAATCGACACATACCGCAAAGTGACCATTATTAAACACAATATCAAAACGGCCACGAATCTTCAAATGCGTCAATCCCTTATTGATAATATCTGTTGAAATGCCCATATCGTGCGCAATGGCAACTGCCGCTGCCGCATTGTACATATTGAAATCACCTGGCAGATTGACTTGAATGTCAGCATCCAGCGCACCACTCATCGTAAACTCAATTCCCGGAGCCTCAAGCACACCATTTTCGCTTTTCTTTAAATTGCCAATGCGATAATCGGCCTTTTCGCCTTCTCCGTAATAGAAGGCCTGCTTTTTTCTGCCATCCGAACCATCGCTCAAGGTCACATATTTCATAAAGGCATCCAGATGGCGATCATCACAATTTACATACGCGCGTCGACTCTGGTTTAATAGCATTGCTTTGCAATACAGATATTCTTCAAAATCCTTGTGCTCATTCGGTCCAATGTGATCACCCGTCTCGATATTGGTCCATACGCCGTAAGCAAAATCTACAGTTGCCACACGTTTTTGCTTCATTCCCTGTGAGGAAACCTCTAAAACAACATGGGTACAGCCAGCTTTTGCCATCATTGCCAGATACATCTGCAGCTCCATCGGATCCGGTGTCGTATTGTTCAACTCATAGCAGTCATAGCCCGGCGTCTCATTGCATGGTGCACAGCTGTATTTATCAGATCCCCACACAGCATGATCACATCCTGCCGGAAGAATCGCGCCGTTTGTGCCGATGGTTCCGGTCAGATAGCCCGCCGCACGCAAAATATCAGCCATCATATGGGTGCAAGTCGTTTTTCCCTTTGAGCCGGTGATGCCGATGCAGACCATCTTTTCAGATGGATAGCCATAAAAAGCTGCTGCGAGTGCTGCTACTACATCCCTGGTAGATACAACCTGCACAACCGCAGTTTTACAGTCCTCATCTAATTCAACTGGCTTTTCAACAACAAGAAGTGCCGCCTTTTTTGCCAGCTCCTTTGCCATCGTATGTGTATCAAAACGTGCGCCTGCGATACAGATAAAGGCATCTCCTTCCTGAAGCATACGGTTATCATGACAAATACCCGTTACCTCACCAGAAAGATCACCCTGCAATACTGCATAGTCAATGCGCTGCAGTAATTCACTAATTTTCATAGTTCTATTCCAAGCCTCTCATGTTCAATCATTTTTGCGAAAATTTTGTAACAATTCCGAACCTCAGTTACAAAATTGTAAAAGAGGTATCTTCTATAGAAGATACCTCTTAAACTATACTATCAATTAGCTAAATTTGCAAGCGCTATTCACGATTCACAAAACGCTTCACTTACATTACGTTTCATGGTCAGGTTATTTTGCAAAAACAATTTCCTTACGCCTGCTGCGGTGTATGGATCACCTCTGCCTTCAGGCCACCATCACCTGTATCAATCTCGATAACATCCTGTGCGTGAACCTCTCCAGAAAGGATGATTCTTGCGGCAAGTGTCTCGACATTCTTCTGCAAATAACGCTTTAACGGTCTTGCGCCATATACCGGATCATAGCCATGCTCAACGATGTAATGCTCGGCATCCTTCGTCAAAGAAATAGACAGTTCACGGTCTGCCAGACGCTTGTTCACATCGGCTACCATCAGATGGATGATATTTCCAATGTTATCCTTCGTCAATGGCTTAAAGAGAATAATCTCATCAAGACGGTTCAAAAACTCTGGACGGAAATGACCGCGAAGATCATTCATAACAGCGGATTCTGCCTCTGGTTTGATATTGCCATTCTCATCAATTCCGTCAAGCAGATACGAAGAACCAATGTTGGAAGTCATAATCAAGATCGTATTCTTAAAATCTACCGTGCGGCCCTGAGAATCGGTGATTCGTCCATCATCCAGTACCTGCAGAAGGATATTGAACACATCCGGATGTGCCTTCTCGACCTCATCAAACAGGACAACGCTGTATGGCTTACGGCGCACAGCCTCGGTCAGCTGACCGCCCTCATCATATCCGACATATCCCGGAGGCGCTCCGATCAGACGAGATACCGAATGTTTCTCCATGTACTCCGACATATCGATACGAACCATGTTGTTCTCATCATCGAACAGATTCTGAGCCAGTGCCTTCGCAAGTTCAGTTTTACCGACACCGGTAGGTCCAAGGAAGAGGAAGGAACCGATCGGCTTAGACGGATCCTTGATTCCTGCTTTGGAACGAAGAATCGCCTCTGTCACCTTCTCGACTGCCTCATCCTGTCCAACGACTCTCTTATGAAGTTCGTCAGCCAAGTGAAGTGTCTTCTCGCGCTCACCTTCTGTCAGTCTGGCAACCGGAATACCGGTCCACTTGGAAATGATACGGCAAATCTCATCATCGGTAACTGCCTCGTGTACAAGGGAAAGATCCTTTGATTTTACGGATTCCTCCTCTGCCGCAAGCTGCTTCTCCAACTGTGGCAGCTTGCCATACTGTAACTCTGCAGCCTTATTCAGATCATATTGCTGCTGTGCCTGAGCGATCTGCTGATGAACCTGCTCGATTTCCTCACGCAGCTTGCTTAAATGATCCACCGACTTTTTCTCATTATCCCACTGAGCTTTCATTCCTGCAAACTCTTCACGCAGACTGGAAAGCTCCTGCTGAAGCTTTTCCAGTCGCTCCTGAGACAAATGATCGGTCTCTTTCTTCAATGCCGTCTCCTCTATTTCTAACTGCATGATCTTACGGCTCAATTCATCCATCTCGGACGGCATGGAATCCATCTCGGTCTTTACAAGAGCGCAAGCCTCATCAACCAAATCAATTGCCTTATCTGGAAGGAAACGATCCGAAATATAACGATTCGAAAGAGTCGCTGCTGTTACTAGTGCAGCATCGGTAATTTTTACGCTATGATAAACTTCATAACGATCCTTCAAACCTCTTAGGATCGAAATGGTATCCTCTACGGTTGGCTCATCGACCAGAACCGGCTGGAAGCGGCGTTCCAGTGCCGGATCCTTTTCAATGTACTTGCGGTACTCATCAAGTGTTGTGGCGCCGATACAGTGCAGCTCACCTCTTGCAAGCATTGGTTTTAACATGTTACCAGCATCCATCGCACCGTCTGTCTTACCTGCACCGACGATCAGATGAAGCTCATCAATGAAGAGGATAATCTTTCCTTCGCTCTTCTTAACCTCATCAAGAACGGCTTTCAGACGCTCCTCAAACTCACCGCGATACTTTGCACCTGCTACCAGTGCGCCCATATCAAGTGAGAAAATCTTCTTATCCTTTAAGCCTTCCGGCACATCACCGCGAACAATACGCTGTGCAAGACCTTCTACAACAGCGGTCTTACCAACACCAGGCTCACCGATTAGTACCGGGTTATTCTTTGTCTTACGAGAAAGAATACGAACGACATTACGAATCTCACTGTCTCGGCCGATAACCGGATCGAGTTTGTGGTCTCTTGCCTTCTCGACAAGATCGCTGCCATATTTGTTCAATGTATCATAGGTGGCTTCCGGATTATCGGATGTTACTCTCTGATTTCCTCTGATCGTAGACAATACCTGAAGAAAACGCTCTCTGGTGATACCAAACTCACGGAACAATTCCTTTACCGCATTGTTTGGATAACGAATCAAGGACAATACAAGATGTTCAACGGAAACATACTCATCTCCCATTGCCTTGGCCTCATCCTCTGCGCTGACAAGCACCTTATTCAACGCATTGCTGACATAGAGCTGTCCGTTTCCACCCGATACCTTAACCTTTTTCTCGAGTGTCTGGACGGCACGATTATCAAAATATTCAAGCTGAATGTCCATCTTGGTGATCAGCTTTGCAAACAGGCTATCCTCCTGATGCAGCAGGGCAACGACCAGATGCTCCTGATCAATCTCCTGATTTCCATATTGGTAAGCAAGCTTTTCACAATCCTGAACCGCCTGCATTGATTTCTGTGTAAATTTATTAATGTTCATAGCCCCTCCTGTCTGCCACTCTCTATCCAACCATCACGGTAAAGCCGAACGTTCTATGAATTCTGCTCTGTAAACTCTACTTTGCAACTTTCATTTCGTGATGCTTGCTTTTGAACAAACACCGTAATGTTTTTCATGGCTGCGAGTTATGTGTGTTTCATTTGTTCTATAAACACTATAACATAATTTTAAAATCTGTCAAGCACTTTTTTTATTTTTTGGGAAAAAAATTTCGCCCTGCCATTTCTGACAGGACGAAACCTTTTTTCTCATTTTTTATTCTATTAGTTTCCATAAATGGTCTGATGCAAACGATTGATGGTTGCTTCAAAATCTGGTACCAATTCCTCACCCAGATTGGAGTAAAGTCCATCATATGGAATACGGTCAGCCTGAACATCGTAATTAATATAAGAAGCGGCATTTGCAATCAGCGTTGTTAACGTTGCCGTATCAATATTATGCGTGATAAGCGGCAGCATCTCGTTTACAACGGAAAACAAGGTTGTTGCATCCAAGGAACGTGCCTTCTGAATCAGCTGCATCAGAATCTCTCTCTGTCTTGAAGTACGGCCATAATCAGAATGCTCACTACCACGGCTGGTATAACGAATTCTTGCAAATCCAACGGCCTGATTTCCATTTAAGTGTGTCACACCACCGCCAGAAATATAATAATCCGATGCATTCAACCCTTGGAGTCTACACTGTTCATCCAGATACATATTCACGTATTTTGCTTCCTCTGTAGAAACCTCCAGATCCACACCACCAACCAAATCAATGATATGTGCCATCGAACTAAAGTCAACTGACGCATAATTATCAATATCAATACGATAATTGCTCTCGATTGTGGAGACAAGCAATGGACCACCACCGATTGCATAAGCACTATTGAGCTTTCGAATACCGACATTCGGAATGTTTGCATACAAGTCACGCATGAAGCTTGTCATGTAGATTGTTTTTGTGTTCGAATTGATGGATGCCAAAATCATGGAATCTGAATTTCCATACCAGCTGTTTCTGGTATCGGAACCAATCAAAAGAATATTGTATACACCACCATCAGATGCAATATCAATGTTCTCTCCAGCCTTTACTTCATTTGCGAAAACAGACGCAATCTTTGCATCCAGCGTCTCCATTTCTGTAAAGCCTTCTACCTCGCCATCATCTGCCGTTAATAAATCATAATTAATGGTAACATCGTTGTCGTCTACATAGTTCATTCTGCCGAGATAATGCTTTAATCCAAAATAAAATACGCAAAGTCCCGCCAAAATCAGGATCATCAATACAAGTACCACTATTAACAGTGGCGTCTTGGCCGATTTTTTTTTTCCTTTGGCCATTTGGGTTCTCCTCTCTGTTTGAGTTTTTCAAGTTTATAGTATAGCATATTTTCGACAAAATACCAGACCTTTTTCACAAAATCTTTTCCGCAAGTCTGTGTCAAAAATAGTTTCTAAAACCTTTTCCGTCTTTTTAAACGTTTTTTTAAGCCTTTTTAAACGTTTTTATTTTTTCATCTTTATATGTTTATACGATGAATGCATGCTTTTCATTTGTCTTATCATAAAACTGTTCCATAATGCTGCTGATAGAAGCGGTAATGACCTCATCCATGCAGCCAGTATTCACACCATTCTGAATTGCCCGCGAAAAAGCGGCAATCTCATAGCGAAGGCCTTCGCCATCAAGCTTGTAAAAATAACGTCGGTTCTGCGTGAAATCTTCATAACGCACTTCAAAGTAATCAGTTTTCCACCATGGAGACGGAACATAAAGATACCCCTTCGTTCCTGTTATCACCAGCTCACCCTCTGACTTGACACCTATTCCCGTTTTCATGGACGCCACCGCATTCGGATACAAAAAATCAATCCGAGAAAAAAGATCCGGACTTTCCTTTGTCTGATACGTTACCATATCACATTCTTTGTAATCAATTCCTAAAATCGAAAAGATCGACAACAAACCAAATGGTCCCCAGACTGCCATGCTGCCAAATCCGCCTTTACGATATCCCATCGGAGGCGGTGTCATCTGTGTGCAGGTAGCCTCAACCGCTTTAATGCTTCCGACCTCTCCGCTCTTTGCTAACAAGACAAGGCGATTAAACGCCATAAAATACGCCGTTTTAATTGCTTCTAAAAAGATACAGCCATTTTCTTTTGCAAGTGTTGTCAAAAACAAAGCGCCTTCTTTTTCTAGCGAAACAGGTGATTCGCAAAGTACATGTTTTTTCTGTTCAAGTGCTTTTTTGCTGTACAATGCCCTCTCATCTGGTGAAGTTACAACATAGACCGCATCGCTGTCATCAAGCAGTCCCTGCAACGTCTTATAAATAGGAAGACTTCTCGTATTATTCTCCACCAGTAAACCGTCATCTGCCGTTGGCAAAAAAATACCGGACAGTTCTACATTTCCCACATAGCGGGATTCTGTAATAAATTTTTCTACCATTGGCTCATAGCCAATAATTCCAAGGCGAATTCCACTGTTCTCCCGTCGAAGCTTGGTGCTGGAAATATTGGCCGTGCGCGGCAGATACACCACCTCGCAATATTCCTTTAAATAATCAAACTTTCCTTCCCAGTCTGATCCGATTGCAAAGATATCAATATGATAGCGGCGAATATCGTCAATCTTTTGCCCAATATATTCCTCCGGTATAACTTCATCTGCCAAGCCAGTATCTTTCACCGCCTGAATACGTTCCATCAATGACTGCTGAACATTTAACTTTCCTCTGCTAATATCGTAGCTGTCTGTCGTCACACCAACAATCAGATAATCGCCGAGTGCCTTTGCCCGTTTGAGCAAATTGATATGTCCATAATGCAGCAGATCAAACGTGCCATAAGTAATGACTTTTTTCAAATTATTCTCCTTATATTACTTCGTGATAATATTTCGTAATAGCATTCTTCCTATTCTTCTTTTTCATCCAGTTCAAAGAAGGCCTCAAGAAAACGTGCCATCGCTGCTTTTGAACCAACGGAAATACGAAGATAGTTTTTCAGCATTTCATTTCCATAGGATTTTACCAGAATCTTCTTTTCAGTTTCGAGCTTTTTAGCAAGCTCAGCTGCCGGATGCTTTGGTGTAACAAAGATGAAATTTCCGCGGCAGTCTCTTGTCTGGTAACCATGCGCATTCAATGTTTCCAGTGTATATGCCTTTCCTTCCTTTTCCGTCTCAATTAACTGTTCAATCATTTCCGGATGATCCAAAATACGCTCCGCAAACAGCAAAGCAACCGCATTTGCATCAAAGGTCAGCTTTGCATTCTTCACATAATGAATGATCTGCGGATTGCTGATGATCACGCCAAGACGACAGGCAGCGATGGAAAATAGCTTGGAAAACGTGCGAAGCAGAACCACATTTTCTTCCTGAAGCGCATATTTTAAGAAGGTATTCGGATAAAAATAATGGTATGCCTCGTCAATAATGACAATGGCGCCAACCTTCTTTGTCTTCGCGATTACCTTTTCCAGCTCCTCCTCGGTGTAAACATTGCCAATCGGATTATTGGGATTTAATAATACAACAATTCTTGTATGTTCCGTAATTGCATCCAAAATCTTGTCAATCGAAATGGTCAGATCCGGCTCATATGCAACTGGGACATGATGAAGACCAAGAATGCTGCAATTCACCCAGTACATCTCAAAGCTTGGTGCAACGGTAACAACGTCTTTTCCTTTTTCACCAAAGGTCTCCAGCAGATAGCGAATTCCCATATCCGAACCATTTACGGCTACTACATTTTCATAGGATGCTCCAATATATGCAGCATATTTCTTTAAGAAATGATCTGGTTCCGGGTAAATCGAAAGAAATTCTGGTGTAATCTCTTTAACTACACTGTCCACAAATTCCTTTGGGAGTCCTTCTGGATTCTCATTCATATCATAGCGCAGATATTCGTAGCGTCCCTGCTGCGGAAATACGCGATTTGTGTTTTTAATATGTTCATCTACATAATACATTTGTTCAAGACCATCCTCTTGTTTTTATTTTTGTTTCTAATTTGTATTGTACTACAGATACTCCAAACATACAATAAGAAAAATCAGCATGAATCGGTCTTTCTGCTCATATCAGTTAGTAAAAAGAAATTAGGAATTCAGTTATGTCCTATAATCCAAAACATCCTTTTCGTCCAGTACCGCTAAGCACGCTGTTGCTTTCTGGCGCCTTTTTGCTTCTGCTAATTAGTGCCCTTACGCTGCCCGCGGCTGTCATGGTAAGCACGACCGTAGGCTCACGGGAACTTCCTGTCTACTGTGTTCAAACCGATCAAAAAAAGATTGCTCTCACCTTTGATGCGGCATGGGGAAATGAAGACACGGCCACACTTCTCTCAATCTTAGAAAAAAATCAGATTCACGCCACTTTTTTTCTGACCGGAGGATGGGTGGACGCTTACCCTGAAGATGTAAAAGCAATCGCCGCAGCCGGTCATGATATCGGCAATCACTCGCAAACGCATCCGGAGATGAGCAAGCTTTCAAAAGAACAGATCCGTGAAGAATTGATGACGGTTCATGAGAAAGTAAAAGAGCTGACCGGTCAAAACATGTGCTTTTTCCGACCGCCTTATGGGGATTACAACAATCTGGTCATTCAAACAGCAACGGAGTGTGGCTATCTTTCGATTGAATGGGATATCGACAGCTTAGATTGGAAGGACTACGGTGTCCAATCGATCATTGACAGAACCGCTGGCAGCTCAGAACTTTCAAATGGCTCCATTATTTTGATGCACAACGGTGCCAAATATACGAAAGATGCGCTAGAAACCGTTATTCGAACCTTGCAAACAAAAGGATACGAATTTGTCACACTCTCAGAACTTGTGTACAAAGATCAGTTTCATATGGATGCAACTGGAAAGCAAATTCCCGATTAATACTTGCACATAAATTTACATATTGAACGTTTCCATTTGAAATTTTTCATTTGAACTTTTTCATCCATTAATTTTTTTTCCACTTTTTTCGATAAATATGCTATACTAAAAGCAAAATTTAAATGCCTCAGAAAAGGAGATTCTATGAGTACACTAACGAAATTAAAAGAAAACATCGAATCGGTGATCGTCGGAAAGGGAAAGGTGATTGATATGGTCATGACTTCTCTGATTTCCGGCGGTCATATCTTATTGGAGGATGTTCCGGGAACCGGTAAGACTGTGATGGCAAAATCACTCGCCCGCTCTCTGGATGCCTCTTTTTCCCGTGTTCAGTTTACACCAGATTTACTTCCATCTGATGTGACCGGCTTAAACTATTACAATCAGAAGCAGGGGGAATTCGTTTTCAAATCTGGTCCTGTCTTCTGCAATATCTTATTGGCTGATGAGATTAACCGTGCCACACCAAGAACCCAGTCTGCACTTCTCGAATGTATGGAGGAACGTCAGGTTACTGTTGACGGAACCACAAGACCACTTCCTGCTCCCTTCATTGTTATCGCAACCCAAAACCCGGTTGAGACCACCGGAACCTTCCCGCTGCCAGAGGCACAGCTGGATCGTTTCTTTATGAAGCTTTCCATGGGCTTGCCATCGAAAGAGGAGGAACGTTCCATTTTGACCCGTTTTGAGCGTGCTCAGCCACTTGCACAATTGTCTGCTGTCTGCACCACAGAGGAGATTCTTGCTGCACAGCAGGAATACAAAAAAGTTTATGTTCATCCGCTTCTTCTCGACTATATGGCAGAGTTTTCCCAGCAGAGCCGTCGTCATCCTTACGTTGTCACTGGCGTCAGCCCAAGAGGAACACTTGCACTCTTGAACGCTGCAAAAGCATATGCATTTTTGCAAGAGCGTAACTTCGTTGTCCCAGAGGACATCAAAACAGTTGCCGTTCCGGTTCTTGCTCACCGTCTTGTCTTAAGCCGTGGTGTTGGAAGCCAGTCTACTGGCACGGAAATCATTGAAAAGCTGTTGTCCGATGTTTCGGTTCCGACTGAGAACTGGGAAAAGCGCTAAGAACAGCGCAGAGAAAACCAAGGAGTTCATAATCGATGAAAATACTTCTTTTACTTGCCGCAGCAGGGCTCTTGTATCTGCTGCAGGACTGGATTTATCGAAATCTCTGGGACAAAAAGCTTTCTGTCTCCATCCATTTTCAGGACAAGGCAGTGCTTGAAGGCGAGGAAGCCTCACTGACAGAAGTGATTGAGAACCGAAAGCTGCTTCCACTCGCCTATTTAAATGTTAAATTTCAGGTCAGTCGAAATCTTGTTTTTAATAATATGGAAAATACAAGCGTCTCTGATTTTAATTACAAGAGCGATATTTTCTCCGTACTGTTCAATCAGCGAATTCGAAGAAAGCTTATCTTTTCTTGTCAGAAGCGTGGTTACTATGAGATTACACAGTCCGACATTATCTCATCGAATCTTCTTATGACGAGCGAATATGTCGGCACGCTTCCACAGAACACCTTTCTGTACGTGTATCCGCGCTATTTAAACATTGACCGTCTTGATGTTCCGTTTAAAAAGATGATCGGAACCATGACAAGCCGTCAGTTTCTGTATGAAGATCCGTTTGAGTTTCGCGGTATCCGCGATTATACATTTACGGATCCAATGAACAGCATCAACTGGACTGCCAGTGCTAGAACCGGCGATCTGATGGTCAATGTTCATGACTCCACCTCCTCTCAGGAAGCAATTATTATCTTAAACCTGGAAACAGAGACCGTGTGGGTCTATGAACAGCTTCACGAAGTTGCCATCCGCCTTGCCGCTTCAATCAGCTACTACTTTTTAAATGCTTCGGTTCCGACAAGAATGATCTGCAATGGAAGCGATGCCATCACCGATCAGGTTGCCGTCATTCCAACGGGAAGCGGTCTTCGCCATGTCAATGCGATTGCTGAAGTACTTGCCCGAATCGATCTGACACGAACCGTTGTCTCCTGCACGGATCAGTTAAAAGAGCTTGCAAAAAACAATACCGCCACGGCACCACTCTACATCATGATCTCAAATTCCATGAATGATTCCCTGCAGGAAGCCTTTCAGGGACTGATCAAGACTGGCAGCAGTGCGATGTGGATCGCGCCGCTCTATGATGACATGGAGCTTCGCGTAAAAAAAGCACCAAATCTGGAAATTGTACGATGGGAGGTAAACAAATATGAGAATTAAACTGGAAGCTCTTACCGAGCACATTCACGGATTTTTACTCATTCTTGGAATTGCTGCGCTTCTCTCCTGCCTGCTCTTTCCTTCTGAGTATCTGTTTTACTTTTTTCACAGCTTTCTCTTGGTGATTCCATTTGCCATTACTGCATGGGGCGAAAAAAAGATGAAACATTTCGTCAGCTATCTGCTTGCTGGAATTGCATGTGCCGCTTTGCTTTTCGTTCTTGGTGCCCACTTTTTTGAAAAGCTGTATCTTCTGATTCTCTCCGTCATCATCATGCTTGTGCGCATTCCATCCCGCTTACACAAGACAGATGATTATGAGATTGTCGACGAAAACGTGACCGAATCGGGTGGGCTGTTAGATTCCCCTAACGCTGGCTTTTTAGGCTATTTTGTACTGTTATTTTTTATATGTGCCCTGTTGAAAAAGTCCGAACCGCAGAATTTGATTTACTGGATTACCTTTGCCTGGCTGGCTGATTTTCTTGTATACATGAATTTAAGAAGTTTAAACAGTTATCTCTACAGCAGACGAGGCATCGCAAATCTTCCCGGCAAGCAAATCATTTCCACAAACCGGGCCTTGATGATGATCTTTTCCGTTCTGGCACTTGTGGTTATGCTTGTTCTACCACTCATTCCGTTAGACCATATTGTCTCTTCGATCGGAATTGCCATCCGCGATTTTCTTAGATGGGTCTTCTCTCACTTTTCAGCTGAGGAAGAAGCAGTTGTGGAAACTGTGGCCGAATCGCTTGCTCCATCCGGTCAGTCTGCGATGCTTGGCGATGTAAAGCCAACTCCTGCCTGGTTAAAAATGCTCTATGATATCACCTTTGCTGTAATCGCATTCGTAGTCAGTGCTGGCGCACTCGTCGGTATCGGCTATGCGATTCTTCTGCTTGTTCACCGCTTTTACAAGCCTGCTGCCGCTGCTGGTGATATGCAGGAATTCATTAACGAAGAAACCGAAACTTCGTTTATTCAGGATACCGAAAAGAAAGCAGGCGACTCTCTTTTCTCTTCCCTGTTTCATCCAAATGCGGCAATCCGAAAGCGCTTCAAAAAGCAAATTCAGAAGGGAAGCGTTTCCAATAAAAAAGCAGGAAATACGATTCCGATATCGCTCACGCCTGCTGAACTCGAAGAATACGCTGGCCTTTCCGATGATGAGCGCACTCGTCTTTTGCATACGCTCTATGAGAAAGCCCGCTATTCAAAGGATGGATGTACCAAAGAGGATGTGGCCGCCCTGAAGAAGTAAAAAATAGCCAAAAAGAAGCTACTGTATGGTTATACGAACACCATACGCGCCTGTTCTTCCACCAAATTCCGAGATGGAGAAGTCACATTTGGAATATCCGTCCGAAATGTTTCCCTCTTTGGTAACCGTAGTTTCTGTACTTGCTGCAATATTCCATGCACTATATTCGACTCTTGCGATTGACTTTGTTCCGCTTATCTTGCAATATGCAGAAAAGCTATTTGCTGTCACATCGGTATAACCAGACTCGGTAATCGCAAGAGATGGTGATGTTGTCGTGTCAATACTGCTGCTCTGGCAGACATTTGTGATCGAAAAGCTTCCATTCTGCCAATATTCCGTTCCATCCTGCTGTACCCAGATCTGAATTTTTTTATAAAATGGGCAAACCTTCGCCTGCCCATTCAATTATTATACATGATTTATTCCAGTATGTGTAAACAAATTTTGCAATCTGCTATACCAGTTTTGCTGTTTTGTGGTTCACTGCAGTCAATTTCCCAACTAATTACATGAATCTGCTCTGGCTCGCCCTCATGATTGGAGTGATCCACGGTCTCAATCTGAAACTCACTTTGGCGTCCCTCTGCCTCTAACTTAACCGAATGCTTTTCTCCATGGATTACGACACAATCCTTTTCAATACTCACTGGAAGCCTTGTGATCAGATTTTCATAGACGGATACACCCGGCCTGCACTGAATATAATCACATACAGTAAGTGCACCAGTCTGTTCATCAAGCTGAATCTCACGATAAACCTTCTGTGCCTCAATGCCATATGCCTTCGCAAACGAAATGAAAATGCTGTGATCTTCCTTTAATTCAAATTGGTCAGCACGATACTCATTTCCGTCCTTCTGATCCACGCCTCCGATAATCGGAATATTATGGCTCTTTCCCCGATTGCAGAAGATTTCATAACGTTTCTCTGAGAAATAATCTTTTGTATATTCTCCAGCTCCAAGATCATCCAAAAAGGCTTCTCCTTCAACCAGATAATAAAAGCTTCCGACATCGTTATGGTTGTGTGATTCCCCATTATTTCCACCCTTGGCAATCACAGCGCTGTTTTTTGCTCCTCGCAGCATACACCACTCTGCATCCCTTAAGAATTCAGCACCGCTTTGCTCCAACGGCTTTGGAGCCTCTGCCTTTTTATTTTCCACATCATCCAGATAACGACGTGTCCAATACCAATTCCAATAAATTCCAACCCAGCGCCAGCAGTTGTCACCGTCCAGCTTCTGCGCATATGCCGTATCCGGAAAGCGAATGCCACTGTACAAATCCGCCAGACAGCAGGTAAGACCCATCGGATAGGTGCCTCTTGAATCTCCATCTGAAAAACTAATCGTGCGACCGCCATCAAAATAACATTTTTGCTGGAAATGGGCAATTGCATCTGTCTTTTCAGACGCCATCGGATCCACCGACGGATCGTATTCTTTCTGTGCAATTGCAAACAGGATGAAATACGTAAATCCATAGACCCAGTAACCAAGGCCTTCCTGGCAAGCACCATCCATGCCAAAGCTGCCAAGATAATAGGTCGTTAATGCATAGCGAATGCGCTCCAACAGCTTTTTCTTTGCTGCTCCTTCCTCCAAGAGAAGAAGTGCTGCGCTTCCGACATTGCCGCAGCAAACGGCATTCCAGTTATTTTTCACCTGTTCCCAATGCGCATATGGCACCTTCGACTCCATAAACGGAGTCAGAATACGTTTTCTCACTTCTCTCTGCGCCAGTCCGATCACCTCTTCAGAAAGTTCATCCTTTAAAAGTGTTGTGATATGTGCCAACGCCTGACCGGTCTCACTCGCAAACAGGTCAATCACGCCTCTCCAATTTGGATTCTCTTTTGTATTTACATGCGCTGGAAGTGCCCAACACTCCTCCTCACAAATTTCTTTTATGACTGATTCAAGCTTTGCAAGATCATCCTTTTCATGCCAAATTACACAGGCTAATCCAAGCACTGACAAAAACTTTCTTCTGCCAAAGTAAACAGCCTCATAGCGGATACGATTTCCGCAGGTTTCAAATTCACTAAAAAGTGCCTCGGTTGGCTGTGGCATCTGTTCTTTCTTTAATTCATCTGCCAGCGCACGCACATCCTTTTCATACTGTGCCGCATATTCTTTTATCTGGTCAAGCATTTCCATGGTAATAAGCTCCCCTCGTTTTTATTTTTCGCCATTTTTGCCGAAATATCTGTTTATACTATACCTCTTTTTCACATTTTTGTATAGCACTTTTCAAATATCTCAAAAAACTTGTGTCTGGAGGTTTCGAAATACGCCATACAAATCAAGCGTTCCAAAACCCCATTCGCGATTTGGATAGGTTCGTGAACGATCCCGATTCGCGCCGCGAATAAAATAGGTCTTTACATCTGCACTACTAAAGTATCTCATCCCATTTTCTCTTGTCCACTGATAAAATAACGCCGCCGCTCCTGCCGTATGGGCCGCCGCAATGCTTGCGCCGCTTCGCTGCACACGGCGAAGTTCATCACCCACACCAGATAGTGATGAGGTAAAGCCTTCGATCTCCACACCAGGCGCTGCCAAATCAGGACGAATTCGTGCATCCGTCGTATAGCCGCGCCCTGAATATAGATAAATGCTGTTTGTTCGATCATTATAAGTGCTCACAGAAATCAGATTTGATGCATCCGATGGCGATGTCAGCGTTATAAATTCAGATGGGCGCAAAAATACCGTGTCCTGCTGAAGAAAGGGTTCAATTGGAAGCCACATATGATAGCTGCCTGTCACAAACAAGTCGTTGTAGACACGTATGGTCCACACCCCCGGCATAATATTAATAAAACGAAGTAATGCCAGATACTCACCTGTTCCTGTCACCGAAAGCCGATACGACACCTCTACTTGTGTCTGCGCCAGCGCAAAATTTAACAGCTCAATTCGTCCCGGCCGCACAAAAATACGCGGGATCGTCTCTCCATTCGGCGAGCGCACCGCAACAGAGTAGGTTTCTGGCGCTGTTGCCCACAGCTCAAGCAAAAACCCATTCTCTCTCTCTGCCACACGGATTTCCACATCCTCATATGCATTTTCTGATAAAATGCGTCCCTCAAAATGATGACCACGCGCGGTCTCATTTCCTGTTCCCGCTACAATGGTCACACCGACTGAACTGCCAAGCGTATCGAGTAATCGTGCAAGCGGCAGCCCTCCACTGTGTGACCCGCAGTTCGTCCCGATTCCAAGGCAGATTACAAGTAGCTGCTGACGCTTTCTTGCAAGTGCCGCTAAGTAGCTTACTCCTGCCATAATATCATTTTCCTGATAGGCAATTGCATTGTCCTTGATCTGATAGTAGGCCCGCAAACTGTTTTTGGCAGGCTTTAGTTTTACCATGGCAATATCTGCTTTTGGCGCCGCCCCAGTAAATGTCCCATCTGCCAATTCGTTTCCCGCTGCAATCGAAGCCAGAAATGTCCCATGACCATTCTCGTCTCTGGAAGGAACCGTCCCATATGCCATGCCGGTTCGTATTGCTTCATTTAGCTGATCTTGGGTAAATTCACTTCCATATTCAAAATCGGCAGGACTCTTAGCATACGTCCCAGCTGGAATTGTCTGATCCCAGATCGCTACTACCCTCGTTGTTCCATCCAAGTTGCAAAAGATGGAACCTGCATAGTCGATTCCTGTATCCACAAAGCCAATCAGGATACCGCTTCCATCAAGCGCCAGACTCGGATTTTCCCTTACCCGCAAAATGCCAGATGCCTCCATACTTCCCGTATCCTGCAAGCCATACAGCTTTGGAATATTGTAATAGCCATACACGGTTTCATCCCCGTAACCACCAGACAGATTTAAATACAGCGCGGCAAATAGTGGACCAAGCAGCTGCTTACATTCTGTCTGATAGTCCGCCTCAATGACACTTCGATTTCCGATGAAATCTACATATTCCTCCGAATAAATTTTTTCCTGACAATCCAAAAAGGCCTCCTAAAATCAATACCGTCGTACTACTATATGTACGTTTGTATTGATTCAGAAGGCCAGATACATTTCATTTTACAATTTTTTTATCACAACTTTTTAAACGACCGCATCCATTTGCACTTCCTTTTCGCGCTGCACCAAAATTTTGGATTGTTCTGTGCGCCGCTATCTCGACCAACATTGTGAAGAAGATATTTCACTCGAACAGTTGGCAACATTTTCTCATGTCAATAAATATTATCTGGTTCACGCATTCACAGACGAATTTCAATACACCAATTACTTTCCGTCAGTTAAACGAAATGGCTCCTGTCCTCGAAGCTCAATAATCGGTCCTCCGGTGTGCTCCACATAAGCGCGCGTGATGCGAACGCGGCCGATATTATCATCCTTCGGAATCTCATACATGATATCCAGCATGAAATCCTCAATGATCGCACGCAGTGCTCTTGCACCGGTATCCTTCTTTAATGCCTTCGCTGCAATTGCTTCCAGTGCATCCGGCTCAAATACCAGATCCACCTCATCCATCGCAAGAAGCTCCTTATACTGCTTTAAAAGTGCATTCTTTGGCTCATTTAAGATTCTTGTCAGCATCATTACATCAAGCGCATCGAGCGTAAAGACAATTGGAAGACGTCCCAAAAACTCCGGAATCATACCAAAGTTTCGAAGATCCTCGGTCTCCACATAGCGAAGAATGTTCTTCTCATTGTCATAATGATCCTTCAACTCAGCATTGAATCCCATAGAAGACTTCTTTGCCAGACGCTCACGGATGACCTGATCCAGATCCGGGAACGCACCGCCGCAGATAAATAAAATGTTGGTCGTATCGACTGTTACCATCGGAACCATCGCATTCTTGCTGGATGCGCCCACTGGTACCTCCACCTCAGCGCCCTCTAAAAGCTTTAACAAGCCCTGCTGAACACTCTCACCATTTACATCGCGGTGATTGGTTTCTCTTTTTCTTGCAAGCTTATCAATCTCATCGATAAACACAATTCCAGTCTGTGCTTTCTCAACATCATTATCAGCCGCCGCAAGAAGCTTACTGATGACGCTCTCAATATCATCACCGATATAGCCAGCTTCCGTCAAAGAGGTCGCATCTGCAATTGCCAGCGGCACATCAAGAAGCTTTGCTAAAGTCTTAACCAGATAAGTCTTTCCACTTCCAGTCGGTCCGATCATCAGCATGTTGGACTTTTCAATTTCTACATCTTTTTTTTGCTGAATCGCTGCCATTCTCTTATAATGGTTATAAACAGCAACGGACATAACCTTCTTTGCATGCTCCTGCCCTACCACATATTCATTTAATCGAGCATGAATCTGATGCGGTGTTGGAACCTCCTTCAAATCGATCGGCTTTACTTCCTCGTCCGGCTTCTTTTTCTTAATCTTCTGTGGCTCCGGCATACCGGCATTCATGCTGCTCATCATATTCATCAGCTCATCTGGCGTTGCGGCAAAGGAAAAGCCCTCCGGTATTCCAAACATTTTCGGGAAATTGCCGTTGTTGACCTGATTAAATGCTTTCTGCATGCAGTCGTTGCAGATATTAATCTCTGGAGAGATCGTAATCATCTTTCCTGCCTTACTCTCTGGTCTGCGGCAGACATAGCAGACCTTCTCATACATGTCCTGATCCGCATTGTTTCTAGTATTATTGGTATTACTGTTCGTATGATTCTCATTGCTTGTTGAATTCATCATATTTGTATCAGTATCGTTTGTATTTTGATTCGCCATAACGAAAACTCCTTCAATCTTTCTTTAATTGTACCTTTTTGTCGGCAAACGGACATACTCCACTTCATTCCAACTTTTTGATATCCCTTGTAGTATACTTGATGCAGGAAAGAAAAACAAGATT
>CAVCXB010000054.1:0-19613 GCA_963605535.1 Wujia chipingensis | reverse complement strand
ATCTAATGCAGTGATAAGGAGGTTTCTTTATGGGAAGAGTTTATAATTTTTCCGCAGGCCCGGCCGTATTGCCGGAAGAAGTGTTACAGGAGGCCGCAGCAGAAATGCTCGACTATCAGGGAAGTGGTATGTCCGTCATGGAAATGAGCCATCGTTCCAAGGTCTATGATAAGATTATCAAGGATGCAGAGGCTGATTTGCGTGAACTGATGAACATCCCGGACAACTACAAGGTTCTGTTTTTACAGGGCGGCGCATCCCAGCAGTTTGCTATGATTCCAATGAACCTGATGAAAAGCAGAAAAGCAGATTATATTGTAACTGGCCAGTGGGCAAAGAAGGCTGCAAAAGAGGCTGAGCTCTACGGCGAGGTACATGTTGTCGCTTCCAGTGCAGACAAGACATTTTCTTACATTCCAGACTGTTCCGATCTTCCAATCGATGACGATGCCGATTACGTTTATATCTGTGAGAATAACACCATCTACGGCACCAAATTCCACACACTCCCAAATACAAAAGGAAAAACACTTGTAGCTGATATCTCTTCGTGCTTTTTATCGGAGCCGGTTGATGTTACAAAATATGGCATGCTCTACGGCGGCGTTCAGAAAAATGTCGGCCCTGCTGGTGTTGTAATTGCCATTATCCGCGAAGATCTGATCACTGAGGATGTTCTTCCAGGCACACCGACTATGCTGCGCTATAAGATTCATGCAGATGCCGATTCACTTTACAATACACCTCCATGCTATGGTATTTACATCTGCGGAAAGGTCTTCAAGTGGCTCAAGAAGATTGGTGGTCTTGAAGAAATGCAAAGACGCAATGAAGAAAAAGCAAAGATTCTCTACGATTACCTCGACTCCAGCAAGCTGTTCCACGGCACCGTTGAACCAGCTTCTCGCTCTCTGATGAATGTTCCGTTTGTCACAGGAGATGCCGATCTGGATGCAAAGTTTGTTAAAGAAGCAGAGGCTGCCGGTCTTGTCAACTTGAAAGGTCATCGTACCGTTGGTGGTATGCGTGCAAGCATCTACAATGCAATGCCAAAGGAAGGCGTGGAGGCGCTGGTTGCCTTTATGAAGAAGTTTGAGGAGGAGAATTTGAAATGAAAAGTGTTTATTGCTTAAATCCAATTTCCAATGCCGGAATGAGCCGTTTTGACTCCACCTATTGCATCGCCGATTCGATGGAACATGCCGATGCCGTGCTTCTTCGCAGTGCTTCGATGCATGAGTTGACACTTCCAGATTCTCTTCTTGCCATCGGCCGTGCTGGTGCCGGTGTCAACAATATTCCGCTTGATGCGTGTGCCAAAAAAGGTATCGTCGTATTTAATACGCCTGGTGCCAATGCAAACGGTGTAAAGGAGCTTGTTATCGCCGGACTGATGCTGGCTTCTCGTGATATCGCAGGTGGCTGCCACTGGGTTCGTGAAAACAAAGACGACCCGAATATTACAAAGACTGCTGAAAAAGCAAAGAAAGCGTTCGCTGGAAATGAAATCAAGGGAAAGAAGCTCGGTGTCATCGGTCTTGGTGCGATCGGTGTACTCGTTGCCAATGCGGCAAGTGAACTTGGCATGGAGGTCTATGGTTGCGATCCGTACTTAAGCATTCAAAATGCAGTGCGCCTCTCCCATCACATCACAATCGTGAAGGACAATGAAGAAATCTACAGTCAGTGCGATTACATCACCGTTCACGTACCAGCACTTGATTCTACAAAGGGCATGTTAAATAAGAATGCGTTTGCGATGATGAAAGATGGCGTAAAGATCTTAAACTTCGCAAGAGATATTCTCGTAAATGATGCCGATATGGCTGCTGCTCTTGCAAGCGGCAAGGTTTCCAGATATGTTACCGACTTCCCGAATCCAGCAGTTGCCAATATGCCAGGCGCACTGGTTCTTCCCCATCTGGGTGCTTCTACTGAGGAGTCGGAAGAAAACTGTGCTGTTATGGCGGTAAATCAGATTATGGATTATCTGGAAAATGGAAATATTGAAAACTCAGTCAATTATCCGTCCTGCAGTCTTGGGCACCGCAAAAAGGCCGCTCGTATCTGCGTATGCCACTACAACCGCCCGAATGTTATCAGCCAGCTGACTTCTCTGTTCGGTGAGGCTGGTGTCAACATCAGTGATATGGTTTCTAAGAGCCGCGGTGAGTATGCGTATGCAATGTTTGATGTCGAAGCGCCGGTAAGCGATGAGTTCAAGGAAAAGCTTGAGGCGATGGAGAATATTATTCGGATTCGAATTCTGTAATCTAAAAAAACAGATCTACGATGTTCTTCTTATCGTAGATCTGTTTTTTTCATCCTTTTTTACTCTTAAAATGTCAAAATGTTTTTTCAGCAATCACCTTACACTTTTTCTTGCAGAATGCCATCCCATAAAATATGATGTCATGCCGATCATCATTTTTCAAGTATTCATCGTATCTCCTACTCTGAATTTGTTCAATCGCATTCTCGCAGGCTTTTTCCATTCCCGGATAATTTGCTGAATGTTTCAGTTCTACAATAATACCCACGTCTGGATCTTCTGTTTCCACTACAATATCTGCAAATCCATCCCCAGCTTCGACATTGGACTTGACAAACCAATTGGCATTTGCAGCCAAAAGAGCTGTCAGAATCATGTGATACGAATTCTCTTTCTCTCCCTTGCGGCTTTTGGTATCAAAGATACTGATCGAATTTCTAATCAATTTTGTTAGATAATTTTCAACTGCCAAACAATCTCCTGCCGCAAAGTTTTTCCAGAAAATTTTTAAATTTTCAGTGTCACTCTGAATGGATTTTTTTAACCACTCCTGAATCTGATATTGATAAACAGTTCGAATTTCTTCGTTTGGAATTCTTAGCTTATAAATTCCCTGTTCTGCTTTTCCAGCTTGTGTCAAATATCCTGTTGTAAATAAGACACTCCACAGATTTTCGATGCTATTGTCAATTTCATCGTATGTTAATTCCTGCCGAATTTCCTTTTCGATTACTTCATTTGCAACTAACCTCTCAATTTCGTCCTTGGTTCTTCTGTCTGCTTTGTATATAAAGCGCTTTACAAGATCATTTGCACTCGTATTAATCCAGTATGACTGCGGTTTTGCATCTGGTTCATCACAAAGGCGATCCACATGGTTCATCACATCCCACGGGCAATATACATCCGCATCTCCAAAGCGATATCCATCATACCATTCCTTTGTTTCCTTTAGATGTGTTTCCAAATGATAATATGCCAGTAATGCTTTCACTTCATCTTCTATAAATCCAAACTGTTCATCAAAGCGCGTATCTGTAATGGAAAGCACTTTAAAATTATTGAGTCCAGTAAAAATACTCTCTTTGGAAACTCGAAGACATCCTGTCAATACAGCAAATTGCAAAAAATCATTTGTCTTAAGTGCTTCCCCCAACATTGCACGTATCAGAGCAACCATTTCCTTGTAGTAACCATATTGAAATGCCTTATCTAATGGAACATCGTATTCATCAATCAAAATAATTGTCTTCTGATCATAATGCTTATATAACAGTTCTGACAATGTCTGCAATGCCGACGCGAGATCATCCTCATCCATTGTATATTTTCCATTTTCCAATGCAATTAATGCCTCATATCGTTTTTTCTCATTTTCTGTCAGTTTATTGCTATCTTTCAGAAAATAGAAGCGCTCGGCTTCTCTTCCGATTAATTTGGTCAGGCGAGACTTTGCACTTTCAAATGTAAGTCCGTCTACACCCTTTAATGAAATGAATATAACCGGAAATTTTCCCATATATTGTTCACAAAATTCTTTGTTATGGCAAATATACAGCCCGTCAAACAAAGACTTGTCTGTTCCAATCTCAAAAAAAGAACGAAGCATACTCATATTCAATGTTTTTCCAAAGCGCCGCGGCCTGGTAAATAAATTCACTTCTCCCCATCGTTCTAGGAGCTGTTCAATCAACTTTGTTTTATCTACGTAGTAAAAACCATTCTTACGAATCTTTTCAAAATTATCAATTCCGATCGGTAATTTTAGCTTTACAGTCATGTAAGACACCTCCCTTCGTCCTTTACTGGTGATTTTCACTCTTTCTGATACTACTCAATCTGGCACTGATGTTCTTTTCATAAACTCACTTTCCCCGTCCGCAGCAGTTTTTATACTTCTTTCCGCTTCCACACGGGCACGGATCATTTCGTCCAATTTTCTTCTCTTTTCTGCGATAAGAACCTGCCTCATCGCTGTCCCATTGAAGCTTGCCCTCTTTTTGTTTGTATTGCGGATACAGTATGTAGTATGGTGTCTGCTCCCAACCTCGTGCTAAACGGTTGTATTTTTTTAGAAGCTGTTCTCTAAGTGCATCCAGATCATCTGCTGCAATCAAGTCCTCTAAGCCTTCCTTAACTCCATCATAGACTTCTGGATATTCTTTTTTGAATGTAAGAACTTCCTCTTTATGCTGATCCCACTCTTCCAGCATTCGAAGCTTCACATCCATGCAATATAGCTCGACCGGATCGTCTGTATCCGGATCATGAATATATTCTTCGACTAATTCCTGCAAAAGATCAGAAAATCGCTCATCTTTTTTAAATTTTGTGATCTGCAGAGTAAATAGCATATCCTCTATAATAGAACTTATTTCCTTATCCTTTATTCGATTGTTGGCAAGGGTTACAATTTTTACAATCGTTTCATAATCTCCAAGTTGACTTTGCAGATATCTTAATGCCATCGCACTGACTAGCATTTCAAACGAATGAAGATCCAACTCATCAGTGTCGGATAATGCCTTTTGGAAATACGCATACGCTCTGTGTTGATACTCCTCCATCTGTTCCTGCGTATTGTTGACCATAAACAACATCGCTAGCGCATTCAAGCCGACATTCACGTACGTATCTAGATTACTCTTACATTTTTCCACGATAGTAGCCAACATACTTCTTTCAATCCCTGAAACATCACCAGGATTAAGTGCAATTACATAATTAGCCAAAAAAGCCAAATCACGCTCACCATCCTGATAAAGCTCTCGGAAAATCTGAAGGGCCTTTTTGCGGTAACTTCTTGCATTATATGCATACGCCAACTCTTTTTTATAATTTACATTTTCCGGATGCATCTGTACAAGATTTTCGATTGTTTTGACTGCTTTTCCTGTTTTGCCATTCTTACTCTGAGCAATATAAAGCAGATATTGAAAAATTACATTATCCAATATAGGTGCAAACCGTTCAGCCAGTTCTAATGCTTCCTTATAGGATTCTCTGCCAAGAGCTTCGCAGATAAGCTCTGCTACTTTTCTTTCTGGTGAATTTTCCGGCAGATTTGCATCCTCTAACAGATCCTGTTTCGGATGCTCCTGTGTCAGATATTCATATGCCGCTCGGATCTCTTTAAATTTTTCCGGTTCCTTTTCCGGTGAAAACTTCTTTACCAGTTTAAAATACGCTTTTTTGATCGCTTTCTCATCGGCATCCTTTGCGACACCAAGAATTTCATAGCTTTGTGCTTTTGTCATTTCACTGTTTCCTTTCAGTTTTATATCCTAGTTCTATATCATAGCAATTCGATAAACGGGTACAATCATGATTTTCATCACGACACTTTGCTTATAGAGAGTCCAAACAGTCTCGAAGTGCTTCCTCCAGCTCATCGGCCTCCTCCAAGTCATCTTGAATAATCGCCAGCTTCAATTCATACAGCAGTTCTTCTACATCATCAATCCATTCTTCATCCGCATCTTCGCCTTTTTTCTTTTCACTTTTTAAAAGACGCTCTGCTTTTCGGATGATTGTTCGATATTCAGCAGCTCCTGCTGCATCCTTCCAATTGCTTACATCAATTTCTTCCTTGTCGGCAACATCCATCATATTAATCTGAATTGTACGATCTTCCCCTGTACTTTCAATAACTGCCCGAACATCGAGGATACCATTTTGGTTATACGAAAATTCAACGGTAACGGATTCCTTTCCGGCCTTCTTTGGCGGAATGCCCTCTATCCAAAATTCTCCTAACAGATGGTTCTCACTGGCAACTGGAGCTTCTCCCTGATAAACGCTAATCTGTGCTCTTGTCTGATTATCAAAATAAGTGCTATAGAATTCCTTTCTTGTAACAGGAATGGTTGTATTTCGAGGAATTATCACACTCATATGATCGTCTGTAAAATCAGTTGCCGCTCTTACGCCCAACGTATATGCACAGACATCGGTCAAAATTACATCCTGATCTTCGGATAAACTTCCTGCAATTGCCGCCGCATGAATTGCAGCTCCGCTTGCAACACTAAAATCCGGATCTATGATTCTGTCAGGCCTTTTTCCAAGAAGCTGTTCAATATCCTTGGCAACAAGTGGAATTCTTGTTGAACCACCAACCAATAAAATATGCTTTAAATCAGATGCATTCACTTTTCCGTCCGATAGCACACGTTTTACCGGCATATGCGTGCGTGCGACAATGTCCATAATCAACTGTTCAAACAATTCTCGTGTCACAGTACACTCAAATGCCAGTGGCTTTCCCACTGATACGGTAATCATCGGAATGGAAGCTTTATATTCTTCCTGCGTACTTAATGCAATCTTGCATTTTTCTGCCTCTGCCTTTAACCTTGCCTGTGCGTACACATCTTTTGCAAGGCTGATGTTATGTTCTTCCTCAAATTTCTTATTAAACCAGTCGATTAATGCCTGATCAAAGTCTTTTCCGCCAAGTGCATTGTCTCCGGCACTCGCACGCACCTCTAAAACACCGTCAAACATTTCCAAGAGTGTCACATCAAAGGTACCACCGCCAAGATCATACACAAGCACATAGCTTTCCTCTTCCATATGCTCAATTCCATAGCAAAGAGAAGCTGCAGTTGGCTCATTGATGATACGCTCTACGGTAAATCCTGCTAACGTTCCGGCCTCTACCACCTCGCGTCTTTGAATATCATTAAAATATGCCGGTACCGAAATAACTGCTCTGTTTATTTCTTCACCCAGAAAATTCGATGCATATTCTTTCACATATTTTAGAATCTCAGCCGAAATCTCAACCGGTGTATAGCTTTTCTTCCCCAGTTTGATTTTTTCTCCACTTCCCAATTTACGCTTTACTTCAATAACCGTTTTCTCCGGATAAATCGAATATGCTGCTTTGGCTTCCTCACCCACAATGCAGCGATCCGAATCATCAAAATAAACTGCTGATGGTGTAACAAACGTTCCATCCGGATTGGGAATCATCTTAACCGCGCCATTCACAAATACAGCTGCCTCTGTCGTTGTTGTTCCTAAATCAATTCCGATTATTCTGCTCATCTTTCATCCTCCGATACACACATACTTTTGCTTTTTTCATTACTTCACCATGATAGACCAGTCCAGGGGCATACATCTTTGCAATTACACCTTCTTTTGCTTCTTCTGTTGTGTCCTCTGTCTGCAAAATTTCATGAAAGCGATAGTCAAATTGCTCTCCCGGATTGCCGGTCTGCTGCACTGCTGCCAAACGTTCAATGGCCTGACGCTTTTGTTTCATAATTGCAAACTGCTTTTTCCACTCGTCATCCTCTGAAAGTGTATCCTCAAGCAGCCACAACTGCTCCATGTAAATGTTAAGCACATTACACAACGCAAGCTCACTTGAAGAATCAATCGTCTCCTCTTTCTGTGAAACAGCATCCTCTATCGTATCTGCCAAATCTTCAACGGATTCCATACTCTTTCGTAAGCTCTTTTGCATTTGCTGCTGCATCTTTAGAATTTCTGCCAGCTGTTCTTTCTGTTCATCTGCTGCCTTTTGAATTTCTGATTGAATCTGCTGTGCCATTTTTTCCTGATGTAGTTTCATTTTCTGTACTGCTTCTTTTTGTACTTTTTCCTGCAAATCCAGTTTCTGATTTGCATCTTTCTCTTTTCTTTGTTTCTTCCAGAAAAACATTTTTGATTTTACTCCTTAATTGCAAACAATTCTTGTAACTATTAAGCGTCACCTCTCGATTTCTAGTTACAGATTCTTTTGATTCCACCTTCTTTTTTTATTATACGATTGACACAATCTCTTTGCAAGCAACTTTTCTGTTAATGAAAAAATCGGCAGCCTATCCATTTCAGAATATTCTGCCGATTCAAGTTTTTTCTTATGCGTTCTCTTCTTTATTCTTTGTTGTCTTCATTCTCATCATCAGGAAGGAGCACCACATGAATTTCTTCTGCCTTCTGGCCCTCAGTCTGTGTCACTTCAATATGGAATTTTTGCGGTTCTTTCCCTGCATCGTCCTCATCCGAATCTTCATCCTTCGATGGTGGATTTTCAAAATCAAACGCATCGCCTACCTCCGGGATCTTTCCGATCTGCTCGGTAATCCATCCGTTAATGGTAGAAGCTTCGGTTTCGGTGTGGATATCAAATTGTTCAAAGAAATCATCCAAATCCATGTCCTCCGGAACAAGGAAACTGCCATCCTCAAGCTTCTTTATGCCAGCTTCCACCTCATCGTGCTCATCCCAGATATCACCGACCAGCTCCTCAAGAATATTTTCCATGGTAACGATACCCTCGGTACCACCAAACTCATCGACAACAACCGCAATATGCAGCTTTGTCTTCTGGAACTTCTTTAACAGTTCAGAAATCTTGACCGTCGGCGGAATGAATTCTGCCGGCTTCATGATCGTCTCGATGGAATTTGTGGTTCCTGCTACATAGTTATGGAAATCCTTCTCATACAGGATACCGATGATATCATCAATGGTATCGCGATATACCGGGATTCGGGAATAACCGGATGTCTTGAACACCTCCGCAATTTCTTCGTTTGGCGTTGTGATGTCTACTGCTGTGACATCGACACGCGGGGTAATGATGTCGCCTGCCTGAAGATCGTTGAACTCGATTACATTGTGAATCAACTCACTCTCATTGCTGTCAAGTCCACCGACCTGCTGTGCCTCATCCACAATTGTAAGAAGTTCATTTTCTGTGATTCCGTTCGTTGTTCCGCTGACCTTTAAAAGCTTTCCTACGCTGCTCTTTAACTTAATCAACAGGAAATTCACTGGTTTTAATATCGTGATGAGCACATTAATTACCGGAGCAACCGCGATTGCAAACTTTTCCGGGCATTCCTTTGCCAGGCTCTTTGGCGTAATCTCGCCAAAAATCAGCGTAATCACCGTCATAAAGATGGTGGATACGGTAGCTCCATTTGAGCCGAGCCAACCCACAAAGAGAAGTGTTCCAATTGTTGCTGCGGCAATGTTTACGATATTATTTCCAACCAGTGTACTGGAAATCAGCTCATCGTAATTTTCAGAAAGACGATAGGCAAGCTTTGCTTTTTTGTTGCCCTCTGCCGCCATGTTTTTTAATCTCGGCTTGTTCAGCGAGGAAAACGCGGTCTCCGTTGCGGAGAAAAAGGCAGAACCCATCATTAGTAATATTAAAGTGACCACTAGGGTCATACTGTGACTATCCATAAAGGATATTATGCACCTCCATAATTCTATAAGATATTGATAAGGATGTCAGGGCCAAAACGAGTTGACCCTGGCATCATGTTTGCAAAATAATTTTAAAGATTTATTTCAAAATCAATCCTTGAAGTTGAAATATGCCTTTGCGTTGTTGTAGCTGATACCCTCGATAATGTTCTTTAATGCCTTCTTATCGTATGGATACTCACCGTTCTCTACCCAGCCGCCTACTAACTCGCAAAGGATACGACGGAAATACTCATGTCTGGTGTAAGACAAAAAGCTTCTGGAGTCAGTCAGCATACCAACAAAGTTTCCAAGCAGACCAAGGTTTGCAAGGCTTACCATCTGGTTGATCATACCGGACTTATTGTCGTTGAACCACCAAGCAGAACCGTGCTGAATTTTACCTACAGCCTCGCTGTCCTGGAAGCAGCCCATGATGGTTCCGATGATCTCGTTGTCAGCCGGATTTAAGGAGTACAGGATGGTCTTCGGCAGCTCGTTTGTGGTGCTGAGTGCATTTAAGAAATCAGCTAACTGTGCTGCGGTTGCATCGTTGTTGATGGAATCGTATCCGGTATCCGGTCCTAACTGGTTGTAACGGAAGGTATTGTTGTCACGCTTGCAGCCATAGTGCAGCTGCATAACCCATCCACGGCGATGATACTCTCTGCCTACGTGAATCATGAATGCTGTCTTGTACTGGTCGATCTCAAGCTGAGTCAGCTTTTCACCGTGAACCTTCTTCTGGAAGATGGCCTCGATTACTTCCTCGCTTGCCGGCTGATATACAACGTAGTTCAGACCGTGATCCGATACGCAGCACTTCATGGAATCGAAGAATTCCATACGATTGTCGATTGCTGCTAACAGGCTCTTTACGCTGTCAATCTTGATTCCAGATACGTCAGCTAACTTCTGTACGTACTCTAAGAAATCTGGCTTCTCGATGTTCATAGCCTTGTCAGGTCTCCATGCCGGATATACCTTGAAGTCTACGGTCTCATCTGCTGCAATCTTCTTGTGCCACTCAAGGCTGTCGACCGGATCATCGGTGGTACAGATTACCTTTACGTTGGACTGACGGATGATGTTACGAACGGTCATGGAATCCTCAGCAAGCTTTGCGTTGCACAGGTTCCAAACTTCCTCTGCGGTGTCACCGTTTAATACGCCGTGATAACCGAAGTATCTCTGTAACTCTAAATGACTCCAATGATACAGCGGGTTGCCGATTGCCTTCTCAAGAGTCTCTGCCCACTTCTGGAACTTCTCTCTATCGGTAGCATCTCCGGTGATGTACTTCTCGTCGATACCGTTGGAACGCATCTGACGCCACTTGTAATGATCACCGCCCAGCCATACCTGAGTGATGTTTTCGAACTTGCGGTCCTCATAGATTTCCTTCGGGTTGATGTGGCAGTGATAGTCGATGATCGGCATATTCTCTGCGTAATCATGGAACAGTTCTTTTGCTGTGTCAGTTGTCAGAAGGAAATTCTTTCCCATAAATGTTTTCATAATAATATCCTATCCTTTCCTAGATGAGTGAATATTTTTTATATGAACTTTACTTTTCTATCTGATGAACAGGCGCTTATCGCACCTGCATCATTCAATATTTTATTACAGTGTTACACCCTGCTTGAAGATTGCCATATCGTGGAAGCCAGCCTCCTCGGCCTTTACCTTCTTTCCGGAAGCAACTGCGAGTACATACTCGAACAGTTCCTTGGAAAGCATTTCCATCGGCATATCCTCTACCAGACGACCTGCGTTAAAGTCGATCCAGTTGTCCTTGTGGCCAGCCAGTCTGGAGTTACTGGAAATCTTTACGGTCGGAACTGGAGAAGCAAACGGCGTTCCTCTTCCGGTTGTAAATAAAACGATATGTGCGCCAGAAAGTGCCAGTGCAGTTGCTGCAACCAGATCGTTGCCCGGTGCGCTTAACAGGTTCAGACCCTTGGTATGAACTGGCTCAGTGTACTCAAGTACGCCCTTAACGAGTGCGCTTCCAGACTTCTGGGTACAGCCTAAGGACTTGTCCTCAAGTGTAGAGATACCGCCCTTCTTATTTCCCGGAGACGGATTCTCGTAGATGGTCTGATTGTGGCTGGTGAAGTAGTTCTTGAAGTTGTTGATCAGATCAACTGTCTTATGGAACAATTCTTCGTTTGCACAGCGGTTCATTAACAGTGTCTCAGCTCCGAACATCTCTGGAACCTCAGTCAGGATGGTAGTACCGCCCTTGGAGATCAAAAGATCAGAGAATGCGCCAACGGTTGGGTTTGCTGTGATACCGGACAGTCCGTCGGAACCACCGCACTTCATACCAATGATCAGCTCAGATGCGTCGATTGGCTCACGCTTAAAGGTGCCTGCATATGCTGCTAACTCTTTTAACAGCTCCATCGCTGCCTCCTGCTCATCCTCAACATCCTGGCACTGTAAGAACTTTACACGGTTCTTGTCGTACTCGCCGATGTAGTCCATGAGTACTGGAATGTTGCTGTTCTCACAGCCAAGTCCAAGTACCAGCACGCCACCTGCGTTCGGATGATGAATCAGATCGGCAAGTGCCTTTCTGGTGTTCTCCTGATCGCCGCCCATCTGGGAGCAGCCATACGGATGTGGAAATGCCACAACATCCTCTACGGTACCAACAGCCAGACTCTTTGCCTGCTTCTCCAGTGCGGATGCAATGGAGTTTACACAGCCAACGGTCGGAATAATCCAGATCTCGTTACGAACACCAACGTGGCCATCCTCACGGCGATAACCCATGAAGTGTGCCTTCTCGGTTGGCTCTAACTCTTTTCCAGACGGATGATACTCATAATCCAGCACATCGCCCAGGCCGGTCTTTACGTTGTGAACATGCACCCAGGCACCAGCCTTGATGTCCTGCTTTGCGACACCGATCGGAAAACCGTACTTGATGACCTTTTCGCCTTCCTTGATATCAGCAAGGGCAATCTTGTGTCCCTGTGGAATATCCTCGAGCGTGGTCACGGTCGTGCCTGCGTTAATCTGTGTACCAGCCGGAATCGGGGCCAATGCAACACAGACATTATCCTGCGGATTAATCTGAATGTAAGTCTTCATAAAATCAATATGCCTTTCTGTTAGCATTTTTCCATAAACGGCCGTTGCACATCTCAGTGTTTTCTGTATCCTACTGCACTATGCTATTTTACGCCGTTTACGGCATACAGCCGAACCTGTCATTTGGTCCGGCTGTCTTTGTCTATATGATAGGGAAACGATTATTTATTTAATACCAAATCGTAAGCTGCCTTCATGCCGTCCTTCTCGATGACATCGTAGTACTTCTGTACCATCGGGATCATCTCGGTCAGATCTGCATGCCAGTAGTCCTCTCTCTTCATGATATCCTCTACGCTTGCAGTCTTCATGAACTCCATGATCTCAGCGCCATCGTTTGCCTTATCGGTACGATAGAATGCGATCAGGGCTGCCATAGACATTACAAGACCTTCCGGATAGGTGCCGAACTTTTCCTTATACTCAAGGATGGTCGGAAGTACACGAACCTGAAACTTGCTTACAGAGTTCAGTGCGATAGACAGCAGCATATGGCGGATGAACGGATTTGCGAAACGCTCCAAAACAGCCTTACCAAAGTCGATATCGGTCTGCGTATTTCCAAGAGTCGGAACGATCTCCTCGAAGATGCAGTGCTTTAAGTAGCTGCTTACGGTCTCATCCTTTAAGCACTCGCCAACGGTCTCAAGACCATACAGATAAGCGCCCAGTACCATGGAGGTATGTCCGCCGTTTAAGATACGAACCTTTCTCTTCTTGTACGGTGCAACGTCATCGGTCCATACGATGTTGTAGCCTGCCTTGTTGAATGGCAGCTCATCCTCGTGATGTCCCTGAATTACCCACAGATGGAAGATCTCAGCGGTATCGATCAGGTTATCGGTGTAACCTAACTCCTTGCAGATATCCTCTGCCTCTCCTCTCGGATATCCGGTTACGATACGGTCTACTAAGGTGTTGCAGAAATCATTCTCAGACAGCAGCCAGTTCTTGAACTCGTCACCTAACTCCCACAGATCTGCATACTTTAATACGCACTCCTTTAAGGTATCTGCGTTGTGGTCGATTAACTCACATGGCAGAAGGATGAATCCCTTTAAGCCAGTCTGGAATCTCTTGTATAAGAACTGGGTCAGCTTTGCCGGATAGGACTTAGCCGGTCTGTCGTCTAACTTCTCGGTTCCAAGGTACTCGATACCTGCCTCGGTGGTGTTGGATACGATTACGCGAAGATCCGGGTTCTCAGCCAGTGCCATGTATGCGTCAAAATCCTCATATGGATTGATACCTCTGGAAATAACATCAACGTGAGTATGCTCAACCACTTCCTCACCATTCTGGATACCTCTTAAGTACAGGTTGTACTCACAGTTCTGATCGTTGAGCATCTTTACCATACCCTTGTCGATTGGCTGGATTACAACAACCTTTCCTTCGTATACACCGGCATCATTCAGCTTCTTGAAAAAATAATCAACGAAACCGCGTAAAAATCCGCCCTCACCAAACTGCATTATTGTTTCTTTCATTGCATTTCCTCCGTTTCTGCTGCAACGCAGCAAGTTAGATATTGAATCTCAGATCACAGCCCATCCCAGCGGCGTGGTATCCCCGGACAATGTTCGCTTTTCTTTGCGGCTCTGACTTCAACGAAACAGCCACATACGCGGCACATGCCGCCAATCAGCTTTTCGCACTCCTTACATGCTGCAAGGCGCACATCATACTCGTCCTGTGGACACCGAAGTGCCTGGGGGATCGCATCAATCGTCCGCTGTATCCTGTGATACATATCTTCATCTGCCATTTCTCGAAGCAGGCACCGTTTGCATCGGATGTCCATCGGGTCCCCCTGTTTTTGACCGGTCTTTCGACTCCATACTTAATAATTATCATAGCAAAAAAGCGTCCTTTGTGCAAGTCTTTTTCTCCCATGTATGTAAATTCATACAAAAATACATCTTGTGTATATAGCACAACTGCCAAAAAAGCCTCACAACGATTCAAATGAGTCTCTTTTGTAGTGAACTTTCTGAATAAACTTTTTATTTTCCTAACAAGTTCATAATTTCATCTTTATTAAACTGAATACTACTGATGCCATCACCGGAAAGAACTTCCTCTGCCAGATCATACTTTGCTTGCTGAAGCTCGCAGATCTTCTGCTCAATTGTGTCCTCTGCAATCAGCTGATAGACATTAATCGCACGTTTCTGGCCAATTCGATGTGCACGGTCAGTCGCCTGATTCTGCGCCGCCTTATTCCACCACGGATCGTAGTGAATAACAATATCCGCGGCCGTCAGATTCAGTCCGGTGCCGCCGGCCTTTAACGAAATGCAGAATACCGCCACCTGATTTTGCGGAGCCTGAAACTGCTCTACCATCTCCATACGATCTTCTTTTTTCACACTTCCATCAATTCGGTAATAGTCGATCTTCGCCCTTTTTAATTCCTCACCAATGCGGTCTAACATCGACGTAAACTGAGAGAACAAAAGGATCTTATGACCACCCTCAATCGCGCGGGTGACAAGCTCAATGCAAGCCTCCAGCTTTGCATTTTCTCCCTTATACTTTTCTAAAATAAGTTCCGGTCCACAGCAAAGCTGGCGAAGCTTTGTCAGCTCTGCGAGCACCTGAAGCTTATTTTGTGCAAAGTCCTCGTCGTTTTGATCCTCTAAAAACATCTTTAAGCGCTGCGCATGTGCCTGATAGAGTTTCTTTTGCTCACCCGAAAGCGCAACGGGGACAATCTCCTCCTGCTTTTCCGGAAGCTCTTTTAACACGTCTTTTTTCAAGCGGCGCAGGATAAATGGATGAATCATCGCACGAAGACGCGCCATCGTATCCTCGTCCTTGTCAGAGACGATCGGTGTCTCAAGCTCACTGCGAAAGCGCGTATAGCCATACAAAAAGCCCGGCATCAGATAATCGAAGATACTCCACAGCTCACTTAAACGGTTTTCCATCGGCGTTCCGGTGAGTGCCATGCGAAAGCTGCTGTTTACAAGGCGCACGGATTTGGCTGCGTGTGTTGTCTGATTCTTAATGTATTGTGCTTCGTCGATAATCTGATTGGCAAATACGATATCCTGATACAACTCAATATCACGCTTTAACAGATCATATGACGTAATCCATACATCCGCGCTGGTTGGTTGAGATTGCTTGGTTTGCTGCATCTGCTGATTTTGTTGATCTTGTTGAGTCTGTTGTGGTTGTTTTGTCTGCTGAGTCTGCTGAACTTGTTGCTGACTTTGAATCAACTCTTTTCGTTCATGTGCGGTACCTGCCACCATGCAAACAGACAGCTGTGGCGTAAAACGCTCAATTTCCTTTGCCCAGTTATAGACAAGGGAAGCCGGGGCAACAATCAAGGTTCGGAGTGCATCGCCTGTCTTTCCCTGTTCCTTTTCTGATAGCAAGAATGTCAATACTTGAAGCGTCTTTCCAAGACCCATATCATCTGCTAAGATGCCGCCGAAGCCATTTTCCTTTAATGTCTTGATCCAGTAAAATCCGTCACGCTGGTACTCACGAAGTATCGTATCAAGTGACTGCGGTACCTCATAATCGCCATTCTCATAGCTTCTCATCCTTCCGATAAGTCTTCGGTATTCACGATTTTTCTTAAGCTCAACCGACTCTTTTTCCGCTAACATCTCATCCAGATAAAGTGCCCGGAAAAGCGGCATCTTGATCGTATCCGGATTTTTCTTATCGGCATAATTCTTTATCACGTCAGAGAAAACGGACATCACCTGTTCCTGTTCTTCATTGAAGGTGATAAACTCACCATTTTTTAGACGGTGATACTTCTTTTTTCGGTCATAGGACGAGAAAATTTCAGCCAGTTCTTCCTTATTAAACTGATTCGATACCATCGACATCTCAAGAAGGCCATCGGAAACGGACACGCCGACCTGAAAACCACTGGAGCGAACGATGCGAAGCTTTTTCATCGCGTCTGTCACATAGATCTCACCATTCTCTCGCAGTCTTGGAAGCACCTGAGAAAGAAATGTAAAAATATCGGACTCATCACCCGAATAAACAAGAAGTCCTTTTTCCTGATCGAATGCATTAAAATAGGACTGAATCGTTTCTGCAAGTCTATGCTCCTCTGTAAAATTTCGTTTCTGGTTATATCGCTCTTTTCCATAAATATGATATCGTTTCCCACTATACACGGCTGCCGGATCGCAGGTAATCATGTTTTCCTGCGGATAATCGAGATACAGCGCAAGTGTTGGCTTTGGCGGCAGATACTTTGCCGGATCCATGCCAGTGTACGAAATTACCGCTGTGTCCTGAAGATTTGCAAGCACATCTCTTGTGACAGCCGGAAGATCCTTGTCCGATACAAAAAGTTCTCGCTTACTCCGGCACAAATCAAGCACCTTCTGTACAGCTGGCTCTGGTTTTTTCATACGATAGATGGTATCACCTGACAAAACGTAACTATAATCAAAGCTTTCGCAAAGAACAGTATACTTTTCAACATTTAAATTTGCTCCATAGGCAATTTTTGTCACTTGGATCTGAGGACTATACATTTCATCACGATAAAAAACGGTCTCCTTTTCATTGGAAAGCAGACATACGCCATGCACTGCAATCATCTTCATAAATGTGTCAATGCGGCTTCCATAAATAGATGCTGATCTGGACTGCTGACCGGAATACCCGTAATAAGAATAACCGCTTCCTCCCGCTATTCTATCCCCCAGATATTCTTCCAGAAAGAAACGAAGTACCTGACGTCCGCTCTCATCTAATAGGGATTCATCCGGCATAAATTTTATATATTTGCCCAACTCAATTGTCTTTTTCTCTGTCCATTTATAAAAGAAATCGTTTAAATCTCGTATTACATACATCCTTGACTCACCGATGCGAAGCTCCAATAAAAGGCCATCTTTGCATTCACCAATGCAACATTTTGCCTGCAAAGAAAACGGTATTTTTGTCTTCGAATCGCGAACTGGCAAAATAGGTTTCCTGCTAAAGTTATCCTTTAAAATCGCCATCATTTCTATATCGGTACTTTTTAAAATTCCCGGAATAAATGGATCTTCTACCTGCGTTTTCTGAAGCATTAAAGGAAAAATTTCAGATTGTTTGACAGCATCTTGTCCCTGTGTTTCAACAATATACTGCATCAAAACAGCCGTTACATGTTCGCAGCTAAAATATTGTTTTTGAAATTGCCTGCATCGGCAGCTTGTCTGAACTAATTCACCGTGTTGTTCATCCAAGCAAACTTCCGCCGGATGTGAATCAATTGTTCCCTGTGTTATCAATTTCAGGCTTGTTACACCATTTTCATTTTTTCTTTCCAGTGATTTTGCTTGTTCTTTCAACACTGCGATCATTCCATCTGCCAACTCTTCTTTTTTAAAATCGGCAAGTGCATTTTTCATGCTGTAACTCACTTTATCTTTCCTCCTGTAAGCTTACTGTACTCATTTTTTGTGTGCCCATAATATTTAGGGCGTCTGATATTTGCATTCAGCTTTGTCAATGCATCTCCCACACTTTTTACACCGACCGTACGTTTTGGAAATAGTTGCTTATAACTCTCTGCTACCTGTCTTGGACTCTCATCTTCTATACATGCCTGCAGCATTTGAGCCGCCAATCTTCTCGTATCTTCATAATATGCGCAGTTTTGTCTTACTACTTCCACAAAAGATTCATATTCAACAATCGGATAGGATACACCGTATTCTTGGATCTGTTTTATAATATCTATGTTTGGTACATAGTACGGCAGCGTCTCGAGTCCCTGATCAAGCTGTCGAATAATCCACATTTGGTCTGCCATCGTTTTGCAAAACGCTTTTAACGTACTTGAGAAAGCATATCTTTCCTGTCCTTTTTGCTGCATCGCAACAATCACATCCCAACACTCTTGTTCCTGCTCTGAAGAAAAAAATTTATTATAGCAAGATTCAATCAGCTTATTATAATGCCAATAGCTGGCAAAACCATATAAACTGATACACGCATCAATCACCGACCTCGCAAGTATTCTTCTTCGAATTTCATCCTTATCTGATTTGTTCATGAAATGTCTTGCACCCATTGCAAGCTCAAGGCTCATGCAAACCTTTACAGCTCTGCCATAATCGACTGGTCTCACAGACACCAGCCCATATGTTAACAATGTTCCATAATTTCCATATTCGGATTGTTTCGTTCTCAATTCCCCATCTGAAGCATATAGTTTTAAAAAGTCATCAAACTCTGCTACTGTCAGCTTTTCAAGCACCACTCTTATCACAGTTGGATCTTCCATATAATCATTTACAATCAACTGTGCTCTTCTACTTTTAGAAGCGCTTGCCGGATGTTTCATAGCCAGCTTCTTTTCGATTTCTTTCATATCCTCCACTTTCATTGTTGAAAATGCAGATGAACAACTATTCAACATTGCAAATTTAATTGTATTGTCTGACTGATTTGATTTCGCTTCTGCAAAAACCAATCTCAGTTTTACGTTTACTAAGCTCTGCAGCACAATTTGATCTTCCATTTCGTACCACCGATTCGCATAGCTATTAAATTCAACCACATTTTTCGCTTTGTCTCCTATATGAATTCCTTGGAAACGCATTAACTGAGGAACAGTTCCATTCGGATCCTTTGAAGGTTGATTTGATTCTAAAACAGGCTCAATGCGCCACTCCCAATTATTTGTTTTATCATTGCAGGAACAAATTACTCGTGCCTCAGAAGAAAACAGTTCTTGTGTTATCTGCTGTGTTTTTTCCAATTCCACACCATCTTTAAAAAATTTTACATCTGTACCTAGCGTCTCTCGGTTCACGCAGACACAAATTACGCGGTACAGCTGTTGCAAAGTGAATTTGTCTGGTATTGCAACTTGTCTTATGATATGGGGGTTTGAATATTGCAGCGTAAATTTTAGTTTCATTGGATATCCTTTCTTTCGTTAACCATTTCTGTTATGAATCGTTTTTGGTCTTCTAGAATTTTTCTTAGAATTTTTCATTAGAAATTCTTTTTCAATCATTATACCATCAACTCAGCCGGT
>CAVCXB010000053.1:0-19686 GCA_963605535.1 Wujia chipingensis | reverse complement strand
TGAGGTATTTTTTTCGTCAATCTCTTGACCTATTTAAAGTATACAGGAAGCTTTCATAACCTTCCAGACTGCAGCTTTAGTGAATAAACTTCGAGATAAAGTCTCTCACCAGCCGGCGCGTCTCATCAATGCCATCGGCATGCCCAAACTTGCGCTCCGGATGCCACTGAACCCCCAGAATCTTCATGGATTCGGACTGGTATGCCTCGATGGTATGGTTATCCTCATCGATTGCAAGCGGCTCAAAACAATCCGCCAGTGCATCTTCAAAAATGACATCCTTATGATAGTTATTGACGTAGATGCTTCGATTTTCCTTTAACAGACGCACCTTATGGTCCTCACCGCGCTCTCTCGGGCACGGAAGATTCGGATGATAGGCCAGCTTTCCACCGAAGAGGACGTTCATATACTGCATACCGCGGCAGGTTCCGATGATCGGAATGCCATGGTTGACGCAATAATGAATCAGCTTTTCTTCCATCTTATCGCGGTATGGCTGCACCTTCTCTTCGTGCGGGCGATCATACCACTGCGGACCAAGCGCACCGCCGCCGACTACGATCAAAAGATCAATTTTCTCGTCAAACAGACGCTCAAAATTCTTCGTATGATTTGCAACCGGGCGCGGGATAAATCCGATGGACTCATAGAACTCAACATAACCGGCCTCAAGGATATCGGTCGGATCGCCGTAGTCATTTACACCTTCGCGCTGCGTGATGAGCGCATGGAGATTCGTATACTGAATGCCCTCTTTGATCAAACCATTTCGGCAGTCCATCTCCAGATAGTCAAGTTGTGACACGGTGTCGTAAATCTTCTCGCCGCAGCCGATTGCCGCTGGAATGTTAAACTCCGCACAGCGAATCGCCATATGAGATGCCGCTCCGCCGTACTTCGTGATAAATCCCTTGATATTCTTTGTGAAAATCCACTCATAACCAGGGTCTGCCTTCGGCACGACTACGATCTTTCCAGTGATATCGGCACCTGGCTCCTCATCGAGCAGTACCACCTCGCCCTCAACGACCTTTGCCGTGATGAAGTTTGGACGTGCCTCGTACACTGGAATCACATCAACGCTCGCACCAGAAAGAATGACCTCCGGAAGAAGAATCAGGCGGCTGTCGTGATTGAGTCTGCGGCGCTTTGTGATTAACTTCATCCAAAGCTTCTTTAATTCCTCTGGATTGCAGCCCGGCTCATACAGCTTGAAATCATCCACGCAAAGCCAGGACAGATCCATCGTGCGAATCTCAAGGATGGAGCCGAGCTTTCGAATCAGCTCCAAGACCATACTGAGTGATTTTGTAAATTCAAATTTGAAATACTCACGCTGCTCAATTGCGCTCGTCCAAAATTTTGCCATACGCTCCGCGGACACATCAATCTGCGAATCCTCGAGTGCCTGTGTTAAGATGCTAATATCAAGTTCGCGGCGAATATTGGTCTTTTCCTTCTTGATACGAGACGGTGCCGGACGGAAATTCATCGCATCGTAGCGGTCGGAACGAATGTCATATGTGCCGCTGCGCAGATGACCATATTTAAAGTTAAACTCTTCTCTGCTGATTAAGCCCTGTGAGAAGCGCTCAAAGTCGTCATTAAATTCAGAGGATACTGTAGATATACCCTGCATAAAGGTGTCCACATTTTCACTGCTGTAGTAACCCGCATCGACAAGGGTACGAAGGAATGCTCTTGCGATGAAAGCAAGTCTTGCCTGACGAGCAAACTGCGGTGTGCCGTTCGTGCGAATCTCCTTTAAGAGTGTCAAAATACCATCGACGAGCTTGTCAATCGACACATCCTGATACAGCAGCTTTTCGATCTCCTCGCGGCGATTTTCAAGGTGCTTGAGTGCCTCAAGATCACTCTTTAAAATTTCCTCCTGATGCGTCACTGCGTCGATTGTCAGCTTCTTTACCTCGCGCACAAGAAGCTGTCGCTCCTCCTCGGTAAAGCCATAACGAAGCAGACGCTTTGAGTTCTCTTCCGTCATGAAATCATAGCTGCTGAAAATAATCTCAAACTCAATCTTATCATGCGCGGAAAGATCCTCTTCGAGTCTTGTCTGGTAATACTGGACAAGGCGAAGCGCAAGCGGCTCTGGAATCGTTGCTGGAATCAGCGAATAGTAAGAGTAGGTTAGGTTAATGTACGGCTTATTTCCAACCTGATACATCAAATCCTCATTGAATGCGCGATAGCCGAGTTCACGGATGCCCTCATTCCATGCGTGATGCGTGATGATCTCGCGGTACAGCGCGTAATCGAGTGCCCTCGGGTTGCTTCCGATGATCTCAGACGGATTCCAAAATGCCATATCAGACAGCTTCATCGGCTTGCCCGTGATCACGTCAAGATGCTCCTCGTACTCCTGGCGAATCTGACCTTTTCTTGCAAAGAAAGAATAATCGTCAATATAACGGCCCTCGCGGTAGCCTGCCGCAAGTGGACGAACCTGAAATAGAATAACCTGATTGTGGCTGTCGATTGCAAACTCGATATCAAGCGGAATATCTTCGATGATGCTCTCCACCTCTGCCACCGCTGCAATCAGGTTGTGCCAGCGCTCGTCAAGCTGATATAACGATACATTTCGCGCAATCCACAGCGTCTTGCCGCCGCGGCCGCTCGTAACGCTGTCCGTGGAGCCGAGGTCATCATAGTTGACCAGATAGTACGGTCGCTTTCCCTTTAAATCACGAGAGAAGACAACGCCGCTGACACATACGTCCATCGCCTGACGCTGGATTAACACCTGCTCATTTGAGATACCCTTGATATCCTTCTCGTAGGACTGAATGACTGCCTCGATGGACTCGACGATCTGCGCACGGCTTGCAGAATCCACATCGAGAATACTCTTATAATGTCCCGCATTCGAGGACTTCATGCAGTCTTCCTGCGTGGAGGAGCTTCGAACAACGATCCGGCATCCGCCGAACTTTTCCATAATCTCTGTGCAGACCTGATTTTTGTTGCGCCAGAAATCCTCTACCTTCAGGATGTACATTTCCTCGATGCGCGCCTTTTTGATCAGGTTTTTCATTGCATAAAGTGTATTTGCTTTCGTCGAAATAATCTTATTGATGTTATCCGCCATACTGCGTGTCCTCCCTTGTGATCAATCTCTGGCTTCAGTGTATCACAATTTGGACAATCTTTCCACAATAAAAAAAGTTACAGCTCACAGACACGTGAACTGTAACTAAAAAAAGGAGGGGGAAGGAACCATCATCGGTTCCATTGAAAAAAATGAAAAAGAGTACAACTTTTGTGTATCTATATATGTAAATTGCCAACAATTGGCAGATTGTAGATGTAGAAGCCATTTTGGAAAATTCATTGACTGATTTTAATGAATTTTGTTTGCTGAACTTATGTATTGCTTTGCTGTAGTTCTTCTTGGCTTCCTCTGTTCAACTGTCTATATAGTACCAGAAGCCTGTGTGCAAATTGTGTTTAAAAAAGAAAAAAAATGTGAAATACACCTTAAGAAGATCTTAAGATAGCATCTTAAGAGAATATCTTCTATCTTCGGCTATTTTTGGACATCTTCGGACATCAAAAAAGAGGGCAGGTTTTTCTGCCCTCTGAAACTTACTCGTAGTTTATATTTTACTGATTTACTGAATTTCCTGCTGCTTCTTTTCAACCAGTGCGCGAATCGCCTCAAGATCTGCGGCGGTCAGCTCCTGACTGTCAAGATAAGCGCGGATGAAATCAACTGCAGAACCGCTAAAACTGGTCTTCTGGTAGCGCTTCATGAGCTCCTTCTGGTAATCCTGCTCTGAGATCAATGGCTTATAAACATAAGCATGGCTTCTCTTCTCGTAGGTTACATAGCCCTTATCACGCAGGTAAGACATAAATACGCTGATCGTGGTTCTTGCATACTCTTTGCCATACTCTGTCTTCAGACGCTCTAATAAGTCTGCTACAGCTACATTATCACCAATTTCCCAGATACACTTCATAATCACTTGTTCTGTGTTCGTTAATTCTAGCATCGCGATAATCCCTTTCTGTACCTTAAGTTCGACAACCGTATCTTCTGTTTCTTACAGCTGCTCTTCTGCTTTCTGGACACTCACTGTCACGTATGGCAGCATACGGCAATAATTATTCTAAGGCAACGAGACTATATTACCGCATTTCTTGAATAAATACAATGAATAAAATTAGCATTTTATTAACTTTTTGTATTTTTTGATCAAGAATGGGGGTATAAATCTAACCTCTTTTGCAATCCCGGTCAAATTTCTTCATTTTGTGACGAAATCTGTGCCTAATCCTGCGCCACAACCTGTGAACGGTTCAAAATCTCCATAAATTCCTCACCTGTGATGGTCTCATGATCATACAGGAATTTTGAAATTTCATGAAGCTTATCCATATGACTGCTCAAAAGATCCTTTGCCTTTTCGTACTGCTTCTGTACCAGTGCTACAACAAGATCATCAATCTTTGTTGCAGTTTCCTGTGAACAGCTCATACTGGTGTCTCCGCCTAAGTAAACATTGTTCATACTTTCCATTGCCACCATACCAAACTCACTCATACCATAGCGAGTGATGATCGCACGCGCCAGCTTTGTTGCCTGCTCGATATCGTTTGATGCGCCTGTTGTCACATCACCGAACACAAGCTCCTCTGCCACACGTCCTCCGGTAAAGGTAGCAATCTTGTTTTCCAGCTCCGCCTTTGTCATCAGATACTTCTCACCCTCATCGACCTGCATCGTGAAGCCGAGCGCACCAGATGTACGCGGAATGATCGTAATCTTCTGCACCGGAGCAGAATTGGTCTGTAATGCTGCTACAAGCGCATGACCAACTTCGTGATAAGAAACAATCAGCTTTTCCTTCGTAGAAAGAATACGATTCTTCTTCTGATAACCGGCGATTACAACCTCGACGCTCTCCATCAAATCGGTCTGTGTTGCGAACTTTCTGCCATCGCGGACTGCACGAAGTGCGGCCTCATTGACGATATTGGCCAGCTCGGCACCAGATGCACCTGCTGCGGTACGCGCAATCGCATTGAAATCGACATTGTCTGCAATCTTGATCTTTGCGGCATGTACCTTCAGAATGTCCTCACGACCCTTCAGGTCTGGCAATTCAACCGGAATACGACGGTCGAAACGGCCCGGACGAAGAAGCGCCGGATCAAGAGATTCTGGACGGTTGGTTGCTGCAAGAATGACAACACCCTTGGAACCATCGAAACCATCCATCTCGGAAAGCAGCTGGTTTAACGTCTGCTCACGTTCGTCATTGCCACCGATCTGTCCGCCATCTCGCTTCTTTCCGACGGCATCAATCTCATCGATAAAGACAATACATGGTGCTTTCTCATTGGCCTGCTTGAACAAATCACGCACCTTTGCGGCACCCATACCAACGAACATCTCAACAAACTCGGAACCGGAAATGGAGAAGAACGGAACGTCTGCCTCACCTGCTACAGCCTTGGCAAGCATCGTCTTACCAGTTCCAGGAGGGCCTACAAGAAGAGCACCCTTTGGCATTGTCGCACCGATCTCACGGTATTTCTCCGGATTGTGAAGGAAATCAACGATCTCCTGAAGAAGCTCCTTGGCCTCCTCTTCTCCGGCAACATCCTTAAACTTGATACCGTCAACAGACTTGACATATACCTTGGCATTACTCTTTGGACCGCCCATACCAAAGGTCATCATGCTGTCTCCATCACCCATCTTACTCATGAGCTTCTTGGAAATCAATCTCCAAACAACGACTAAAATAACAATCGGAAGAACATAGCTGATCAGCATATACTCGAGTATACCCATCTGCTGAACGATTGGCTTGCTGAATGTAGCACCAGCCGCCTCAAGACGATTTACCAGATCTGGATCGTCCATCGTTCCGGTCTTATAAATATGCTCACCACTCTTATCTGAGAAAGTGATCTGTGTATCCTCTACACTGACTTCTCCGATGTTTTTCTCTTCGATCATCTGGAGAAACGTGCTGTAATCCGTCTGCTCTGCCTGTCTTCGGAACAGATTTGGAAATACAAATGTATTCAAAAGCAAAAACACAATGATGGCAATGACCCAATAGGTCAGCATCGGTTTTTTCGGCCTGTTTGGCCTGTCATCTACTTCCATACGCACCTCACATTCTGCTCCAGCGTCTCTGGAGCATATGGCATAGATTGTTTTGCATTGATTGTTTTGCATCAATTATCTTGCATTAATCGTCTTGCATTCCACGCCTAATCGTATGATACCCCTTTTTATTAGCACTGTCAAGCAGAGAGTGCTAAATTTTATGTGAAATAAATATGAAATCTATCTTTTTTCCGACGGTTCCAAGCTGGATTCAAGAATCTTTTTTCCGCTCGTAATAAAATAGGTACTGCTGCATGATTCCTGCAAAGCCCTCATATTTTTCCACTGGAAAATGGCCATTATAGTATGTTTTCTGGATCCGATCAATCCACACATCTACCGGAAATGCGCCGATTCGATGATACCCAAACAGTGCGACACAGTTTGCCACCTTTTCTCCGACACCATAGCACGAAAGAAGCATTTTGTGCAGATCATCGTCAGAAAGTATGTCCCACTGCGTGAGGGCAAGCGAACCGTCCATAACCTGTTTTGTGGTCTCATAAATATATTTTGCACGATAACCGAGGGAAAGAGACTGAAGATCCGATAACGTAAGCGCAGATAACTGCGCTGGTGTCGGAAACGCATAAATTTGATTTTCTTTGTCAATGCAAGTGCCACATTTCTTTGACAGCGCTTCCACGGCCTGACGGATGGCTGGAATGTTTTTTCGCTGTGAAATAATAAAGGTGATTAGCATCTCCCACGGATCCTGATGCAGGATGCGGATACCGCTTCCAAAGGCAAACGCAGACTTTAGATACGAGTCTGCCGGATCAATTGCAGTCTCGTATTGACGATAATCAGTTTCCAGATCAAAGTAATGACACCAGAAGTGCTCGTACTCGTCAGGAGGACAGAGGAAAGTGACGAGATGTAGGTTGTCCTGAAGTTTCTCGTGATGGGATGATATATTTTTCCCTTCCTGACGAATCAAAACAGTATGATCCGCAGCTGTTGCTCGATAGAGCGTCCCTGAGTTGACGGACTCATTGATATTGCCTGCCGTAAGACCAGTACCGTGATTTACTTCATTCTCACTCACCCGATAAATACGAAAGCACTGGCCGCTCTCCATGATCTGCTCAAGATCGAAGCAATCCGCCTCAATCTGCACACCATTTGATTGGACCAGTGCTGCCTGTACCGTTGTCTGTGCATTCATCTGAATGGACTTGCCTGCTGTCTGCTGCTCGCTTTTATTTACTGGCACAGCTGTGCAACCACCTGATTGATTACTTTTCCGTCAGCTTTTCCCTTTAACTCTGCCATAACAGCCTTCATAATCTGACCCTTATTCTTTGTAGCAATCACGTCAGCAAATTTGGTTGTCAGGATTTCCTTTACTTCATCTGCAGACAGAAGCTTTGGCGCATACTCGCTGATGACATCGTATCTTGCCTGATACTCTTCCTTAAGCTCAGTACGATCTGCCGGACAGGAGTCGATCTGCTCTTTTGCGGTCTTTAATTCCTTTAAGATAACGCTGTCTACTAGCTCCTCTGTAATATTGTCACGGCATCCCTTGTCGATCGCTGCTTTCTTTACTGCGGAAATCAGTGCGGAGATGGATTCCTTTCTTGGCTTATCCTTTGCCTTCATTGCGGCAATCATATCTTTTTGAAGTTTCTCAAATTGCATGATACATTCTTCCTTTCTGTGGTGCGGCTTATGCCTCACACGTTAGTAACATGATAGTTCAATTAGGGGCGTCTGTCAAGGTTGCCTGTATACAAGTCATCTAAAAAAAGTTACAATTGACAGGACACCCATCCACAAAAAAAGGAGCGCACTTTCGTGCACTCCTATAATCGCGAATTGATATCGGATTAGTCTACGGTATATGGCATAAGTGCGATATGACGAGCTCTCTTGATCGCTACGGTCATTGCTCTCTGATGCTTTGCGCAGGTTCCGGTAATTCTTCTCGGAAGGATCTTTCCTCTCTCGGAAACATACTTCTTTAACATTGCAACGTTCTTGTAATCAATAACACCGTTGTTCTCTCCACAGAATACGCAAACCTTCTTTCTTCTGCGAGGTGCTCTTCTCTTCATGGAGGAATCAGTTTTTTCTGCCTTATTGTAAGCCATGTTCTTCTCTCCTTTTTGATCTTCTATCTGTCAGACCTTTCGGCTCTGACTATGGACGTTTTTCTCCGTCTGTCTTTGACATCATTAGTTAAATGGAAGTCCTTCGTCTTCTACGCCGTCCGGGATGTTCATGAAGCCGCTTGCAACTGCACTGGCTGGCTCAGGTCTGGACTGAGACATTGCCGGTCTGTAACCGCCATTGTTGGCTCCTGCACTGGCTGCCTTGCTCTCTGCAAACTCCTGATCTTCAACAACCACATCGGTCGTATAAACTTTCTGGCCATCCTTATTGGTGTAGCTGCCGGTCTGAATACGTCCGGTAACCACAAGCTTGGTTCCCTGATGGAAATACTTCTCAGCGAACTCTGCTGAACGGTCAAATGCCACACACTGAATAAAGTCAGCTGTCTGCTCACCATTGGAAGCGTTTGAGCGTCCTCTGCGATCTACGGCCAAGGTGTATCTTGCAATAGCCATCTGGCGCTCGCCCTGTGAGTAACGAACTTCTGGGTCTCGGGTAAGTCTTCCCATTAAAATAACTTTATTCATAGTTAATAACCATGCCCTTTCTAAAATGCTTAAGCCGAATGCCTAAGCGTCTTGCTTACGCTTCCTGCTTAACGCAAAGATATCTGACAACCGGTTCCATAATGCGAACGTGTCTCTCAACTTCGTTCGGACACTCTGCATCAGCATCAAACTGGATGAAGTAATAGTAAGCCTCTTTGGACTTCTGAATCTCATAAGCCAGTCTCTTCTTACCCCAATCATCAACGTTCGTAACAACGCCGTTGTAACGGGTGATGTAGCCCTGTACCTTTTCGATTGCTGCAGCTCTCTCTTCTTCCTCAAGCTTTGCACTTAATACAACTGCTAACTCGTACTTATTCATGTTTCTACCTCCTTCTGGTCTCTGGCCCTTCACTTACTGAAGAGCAAGGATATGACATTACATCACAGTTCTTTACTCTACCATATTTGCGCAAAAAATGCAAGTGTTTTTTTACAAAATTTATTCTGCCTTTTTGATACTTTTCGTATTCTTCTCCACCAGTTTTCTCGACACCAAAATTTGGTGATCACAGCCGCAGCAGCGCAGGCGAAAATCCATTCCGACACGCAAAATCTCCCACTCCCTGCTTCCGCACGGATGCGGCTTTTTCATGGTGATTCTGTCTCCAACCTCAAAATCCATTTTCATAAATAAATCCTTCCGTCTGTCATAATTTATATAAAAGCATGGCTTTGATTTGTATTTCTTTTTCGATTTTATTGTTCAAACCAGAAATAACTAATTCCCATAACACCCTTCATGGACAGCTTCAGCTTTATGATCTCATCCACATAGCCCCACATGGCCATCTCCTCGGACAGATTGATACAGACCTCCTGCATCGTACCCTGCGTGTTTAACGCAAACATCTGGGAATCCTTGTCGTTTATGGTGATCTTGAGCTTGCTGCCCTCGGCTGCGTAGAGCTTTAAGTGAAGCTCGCTTCCAAGACTATCGTTGTCGCCCATGGTATACCCCATCATGGCTTCCTGCGTCTTGTTATTGACACTGACCACCTGCGCACCCTCTCGCCTTGCGATGCGCACATTTCGGCACTCATCATACAGCCATGCACCCGTGATATTCGCAAAATCGCGGCGCATACGAATGTCTCCGTCGAGGCATACCACAGCCTCTGCCGGGCGCTTCGTTCCATCACTGTCGACAATCTGCACCGGCGTGTCCGCGTTTTCTCCAATCCAGATGCGATAGCTGCCATCCGCGAGCATCATGCTCTCGGTGATCACGTCGTAAATCATCAGCTCACGGAATGGAATCCGAATCGTCACTTCCTTCGCCTCACCTGCGCGCAGCATGACAAATGCAAAGCCGACAAGCTTCTTATCTGGAAGCGTAAGCGTTGACTCTTCTTTTGCCGCATAGATCTGAACAACCTGCGCACCATCACGATCTCCTGTATTTCGCACACACAGCACCGCCTTAAGCTGCTCTTTTTCCTGTTCAACCGCAAAAATATCATAAGAAAATGAGGTGTAGGACAAGCCATAGCCAAATGGGAACTGCTTCTCGCCCCTGTAATACTGGTAGGTCTGACGTGTACGAATGATATCACACTCATTTTTTGCCGGAAGGCTCTCAAAGGATGGATACCAGGTCATGTTCAATCTGCCGGACGGGTTGTACGCACCGGACAATACATCTGCGATCGCATGGCCAAGCTCCTGACAACCAGATGGGCTAAAGAGAATCGCTTTTGCTTCCTGCAATGCAGAAAGATCATGCGGATAATTGCTCACAACAACCACAATCGCCTGCGGATTTGCATTTTTTACAGCTGCAAAAAGTTCCAGCTGTGCCTTCGCAAGTGCATACTGCTCTCGATCCTGTCCAATCTGACCATTAATCACCGGATTGGTGCCAAGCACGACAATCACCTTGTCTGCCTCTGTCGCCAGCGTCACCGCGCGAGCCGTGCCATCCCAAGTCTGCTCAATGCCAAACAGTGCGCGGTTCTCGCCAGGCCAGCCAATACCGACCTGCTCATCCGTTGCCGCACGAAGCATGCCCTCGCTGTCCCAATAGACATCTCTTCCGCGCCACGTTGTCAGGCGGAAACGTCCGTCCGACTGCATCTCCACACAGAAGCACTCCTTTACATGGCGGCCAAACGCCTCCCTGCGGCTTGCAAACAGCTTGCCATCCTCGTCTACACTTGTAAGATAGCAGCCAGTCGATGCCGCCTGCAGATTCATCTTGCTCTGTCCCCAATCGGTGATGACAAATTCCTCTGCCTCTGAGCGTGACCCTAACGCCAGACGTCCTTCCTGTGTCAGACACACGTAACGCTCCCCACAACGCAGACAAAGTCTTCTCTTGCCATCCGTGTAAGTTACCGTTCCCGGAGCAAATGCCTCGCGAATGCCATCATATGGAGTGACGCGATACGGCGGAATTCCACCGTTCCAATCCTTGAGCCATTCATTGGCAAGTGGTCCAATCACCGCAATCTTTTCGTTTTTCTGCGGATCAAGCGGTAATATATGGTCCTCATTCTTTAAAAGAACAATCGACTCGCGACCTGCCTGACGTGACAGATTTGCATGCACACTTCCGCCAAGAAGAGACTCATCCGGGTTTGCAAACGGATCGTCCTCCTTCTTATTAAACATGCCAAGACGAATTCTCGTTGCAAAGCTGCGGCGCACGGCCTGATTGATATCCTGCATCGTAAGAAGTCCTCTGTCGTAGGCACTGCGCACGGCTCCCGCCACATACCCCGGCTCATCTGCAAAGCAATCGACTCCCGCTTTCACCGCAAGGGCTGCCGTCTTTGCAATGTCTGCGAAACGCTCATCCTGACACAGTTCGGCAAGGGAACACTCATTTCCGACAATGTGACCGCGAAAACGCCACTCGTTTCGGAGTACCTCCTGCAGCTGGTCACAAAAAAGAGAGGGAACGCCATTGATCATGCTGCTCGCCGTCATGACGCCCTCAGCACCGCCCTCGGTGATGCATTTGCGATACGGTTCCAGATAATATTCATAGAAGCTTCGCGGGTCAATCGACACCTGAAGCGGCCGTTCCTCCGAATTGTAGCCGGTAAAATATTTAAGCGTAGCCGCCGTCTTGATGTAGTTCGGGTCATTTCCTCTCATTCCTCTGATGTAGGAGGATGCCATACGTCCACCCAGATATGGATCCTCGCCGTAGCCTTCTTCTGTCCGTCCAAAACGTGGATCACGCTCCGGCTCTGCCATCGGCGCCCAGCGGCATAATCCGCCATGCTCTCCCTCACGATAGTAGAGAATTCTTGCCTCATTTCCGACTGCCTCACCGATCTTTTCCATCAGCTCGGTATCCCACGTCTGGCTCATGCCAAACGGCTGTGGAAATGTCGTGGTCGGCTTCGGTGCCCCCCAGTTCACGCTCCTATCGTGCTTTGCTTCCACACCATGAGCTGCTTCCTCGCCCAGATACGTGCTGCGTATTCCAAGACGCGCTACCTCTGGTGTGAGTGTTGACAGCATTCTGCACTTCTCATCCAGATTCAGTGCCTCAAGCAGCCAGTCCAGTCGCTCCCCAATGTCAAGCGAGGCATCCCACAATGGTGTATTCCGGTTTTCCATAATTTCCTCAGATCCTTTCAATAACTGACAAAGATGCTGCAGATATCCCCTGCAGCATCTTTCTTACTTCTTTTCAAGCTCCTTTACGGCAGCTACGATTTCAGCCGCATTCTTTTTTGAAATTCCTTTGGCCGAGCATGCATACTGCACTAGCTCACTGAGAGATCCGTCACACCAGAAATTCATGAACTGCTTTACCTGTGCTTCCAAAAACTTCCTATCATTGATTGCCGAAGAGTAATAGAACACGCGTCCCTCTCTTCTTGCATTTACATACCCTTTGTCAATCAGATGCGCGATAAATGTGCACACCGTTGACCGCTTCCAATCCTTCTGATACTTTTTTTCGAGTTCGTCCATGATGCCAAGCAGACCGATTTCTTTATCTGCTTGCTGAATGCATCGGTAAACTAACATCTCACAATCCGTAATATCCGAAAACAGCATAACGTCTCCCTCTCTTTCTCTCTTGATTGCCGCTCTTTCTTATAATGATTCATTATAATTCATGCTTCATGCCGCTTTAATGCAGGCTAAAATTCATAAGACCTAAGAAAATCAAAGCAAAACAAATCAGAAACAAGATTGCCTTAATCTTTCCGATCCCATTATTTATGTAAAATAATACGCCAAACACAACAATCGCTGCCACACAGGTAAGAAGCAGATAAGCTCCTGCAAAGGTAACCGTAATCGGTGAGATCACAGCCGTCAAACCTACCATCAAAAGTAGTCCCAAATTTCCTGTTGCAAGCGTTGCCCTCATAGAAATCGGTTTCTGCGTGTTCATCCAAAATTTTCTTGCCACACGCACATATTCTGGAAGCACAAGTCCCACACCGATCACAGCAAATCCGAGTACGCCCTGCTCCAACTTCAAGCTGTACGTAATCGCTGCTATGTTATTCATAAGAAGCACACCGCCAAGTCCTGCAAATGCCAGACCCACAAGCGTGAAAACAATCGCCGGCACAAAATTCGTACCTGGGCGACGCTGCAGCTTATGACTCTTTCCCGTAAAATAAGGAAGTGTCCATACAGTAAAACCTGCGGCTAAAACCAATAGAAAGATGCCTGCCCCGCGAGAGAGCGTGCTGGCCGGATGGCCCTTGCTCCACGTATAGTTTGTGAAGACGATCAAAATCACGACACATACCAAAAGGATCACGAGATCACGAAGTGCATTGCCTGCCAAACGAAAGTTTCCGGCAAGACCGAGCATTCCATAGATCAGAAGAAGCTGCAGCACGCCAGCTGTCAGCGCAGCTGCAAATACCATGTTTCCCAGACCGAACGCACCGCCTGCAATCGCAACACTCAAAAACGGCATAAGGCTGAGCGCAAACCACGAAAAGCTCCTCTCCTGTGCATCGGACGTTGGCTTTGTTCTCATGATGGATATTCCGCCTTCATTCACCAGTTTTGTACTGATGAGCAGCAATACATATCCAAGTATTGCAAAAAAAACATTTGTTATCCCCATAATTGTTTTCCACTAACCTCCGGAAGATTTACACATATACATTTATTCTACCTTTATCTACGGTTGATTGTCAAGTAAAAAGATAGCTGTCCGAAGAAAAACCTCCGGACAGCCAAGTATTCTTTTTTGTTCTTTTTTATATTCTTTTTGTAACACCAGATTGCTCCGTGCTTCGCACGTCTTCCTGTGAGATTATTAGATCTCGAACAGTAAATCGCCGTAGGTTGGCATCGGCCATACCTTGCGCTCTACTAATACTTCCAGCTTATCAACCGGTGCACGCAGCTCACCCATTGCTTCCTTTACAGCATCCTTGTAATAGAATGCCTGCTCCTTGCCTTCCATGGCAACTGCCTTTGTGTGAACCTCGCTTAACTTCTTGAGTGCCTGATAAGTCTCGCCCAGAAGCTCTGCGATCTCATGAAGCATACCTTCCTGAGTAGAGATGTTTGCTGCTGCGTATGCAGACTTGATGGTATTTACAGATGCAGCCAGATTGTTCTCATACTTAATAACAGCCGGAATAATCTTCTTTGTTACCATATCAATCATGGTACCAGCCTCGATGTTTAAGGTCTTGCTGTAGGTCTCATAGAATACTTCTGCACGAGCCTCAAGCTCTCTCTTGGTCAGGATGTGGAACTTCTCATACATCTCAACTGTGGTCGGAGCGGTTACAGACTCGATGGACTCAACCCATGTCTTTACATTCGGAAGTCCTCTTCTTTCGGCTTCTGCTACCCACTCATCGGTGTAGCCGTTTCCATTGAAGTAGATGTCCTTGTTCTCACGGATAAAGTCTGCGGTTACCTCGCGAACTGCATCCTCGGTGTGCTTACCTTCTCTAAGCTTTGCCTCGATTGCATCTGCTGCATCAGAGAATGCCTCTGCCATCATGCCGTTTAATACAGTGTTTGGCTCTGCAATGTTGCAGGAAGAAGCTACCATACGGAACTCGAAACGGTTTCCAGTGAAGGCAAATGGTGATGTACGGTTACGATCGGTCGGATCCTTATCGACAGCCGGGCACTCCTTAACGCCAAGATCAAGTGTTCCTGCTGGAATGGAAGAATCTGCATATCCTTTCTCGATGATCTGGTCGATTACGCCGCCGACCTGATCGCCTAGGAAGATAGAGATGATTGCTGGCGGTGCCTCGTTTGCACCCAGACGATGATCGTTTCCTGGGTTGGAAGCAGCGGTACGAAGAAGAAGCGCATGCTTCTTAACTGCCTTCATAACACAGCCGACGATTAACTGGAAACGGGTATCGGTCTCTGGTGTCTTGCTCGGCTTGAACAGGTTGATTCCATCATCCGTGGAAAGAGACCAGTTGTTATGCTTACCGGAACCGTTTACACCTGCGAATGGCTTCTCGTGAAGCAGGCATACAAGGCCGTGACGAGTCGCTACCTTCTTTAAGGTATCCATCAGAAGAAGGTTACTGTCTGCTGCTACGTTGCTTACAGAGAAGATCGGAGCTACCTCATGCTGTCCAGGTGCAACCTCGTTGTGCTGTGTCTTTGCGGTGATACCAAATCTCCACAGCTCTTCGTTTAACTCCTTCATGAAGGAACCAACACGCTCCGGAATGACACCGAAGTACTGGTCATCAAGCTCCTGACCCTTTGGTGCCGGTGCGCCAAATAAGGTACGTCCGGTAAATACAAGGTCATCTCTCTGTAAATATTTGTCTCTGTCTACGATGAAGTACTCCTGCTCCGGTCCAACACCTGCTGTTACCTTTGTGGAGGTTGTATTTCCAAGAAGACGAAGAAGTCTTACACCCTGCTCGCTGACTGCGTCCATGGAACGAAGAAGCGGTGTCTTGGCATCAAGTGCCTCACCTGTGTAGGAACAGAATGCTGCCGGAATACAAAGAATGGTTCCGATCGCATCTTCCTTTACATAGATTGGAGATGTCATATCCCATGAAGTGTAAGATCTCGCACGGGAGGTATCACGGATACCACCTGACGGGAAGGATGAACCATCTGGCTCAGACTCACACAATTCTTTTCCGGTAAAATCCATCATAACCTTACCGTCTTCATCTGGAAGAGAAACAAAGGAGTCATGCTTCTCTGCAGTAAGCATGGTCAATGGCTCAAATACGTGTGTAAAATGTGTTGCACCCTTCTCAATCGCCCAGTCTCTTATTGCCTGTGCAACGATGTCCGCAGATCCCTTCTCCAGCTTGCATGCCTTAACTTCATTATAAACCTTCTTAGGAAGGCGAGCTTTCATCTCAGCATCTGTAAAAACATTGTTGTTAAATAACTCTGTAATTCTGCCGCTCATGTTTTCAACCCTCTCATTCTATACTGATATGCAGCTCTGTCTGCTGTCTTTTCTTTGTTCTGTCATTGCCGCAGAGCCGCCTAACCGAAGTTTTCCTTACCAATCACTTTACAGTGATAAAGTTAAAAAAAGGGCGCCCTTATCAATAAGATAAGAACGCCCTTGTTCCGGTCAGATCGTGATCGCTTATCGCCATCACCGATGACAATAAAATACCTCATTTCAATCGGAAAAGCAAGTGTTTTTAGGGAATTGATTCACTTTTGTGAAATATCCCCTTTTTTCACGGCAAACCCGAGAAATATTTGACACTCTGTCTATTTCGCCACATGTTTCGTTAAGCATATGACAATTGGCTCATGTGTCTAATTGTCTCTCTGCCCAGAACCGCACTCTCAAATCTTAATTTGCTATTAATTGATTCAAGCCTTGCCTACAGAACCGAACAACTCCATCTTTTCCTTAACAGTAGCCTTGATTGCCTCAGCACCTGGTGCTAACAGCTTTCTTGGGTCAAAGCCCTTACCCTTCTGATCCTTACCAGCCTCGATATACTCACGAGTAGCTGCTGCGAAGGATAACTGGCACTCGGTGTTTACGTTGATCTTGGAAACGCCCAGAGAGATTGCCTTCTTGATCATGTCAGCCGGGATACCTGTACCACCGTGAAGAACGAGCGGCATATCGCCAACCTTCTCACTTACTGCTGCTAAAGTCTCGAAGCTCAGTCCCTTCCAGTTAGCCGGATATACACCGTGGATGTTACCGATACCAGCAGCCAGCATAGTTACGCCCAGATCAGCGATCTTCTTGCACTCTTCCGGATCTGCACACTCACCCATACCTACAACGCCGTCTTCCTCGCCGCCGATGGAGCCAACCTCTGCCTCAAGAGACATTCCCATGCCCTTGCATACAGCAACCAGCTCCTTGGTCTTCTCGATATTCTCTTCGATCGGCAGATGAGATCCGTCAAACATGATGGAGGAGAAACCAGCCTTGATGCACTTGTAGCATCCCTCGTAGGTTCCGTGATCCAGATGCAGAGCAACCGGAACGGTGATGTTCATTTCCTCGATCATAGCCTTTACCATAGCTGCTACTGTACCGAAACCGGTCATATACTTTCCTGCACCCTCGGAAACACCAAGGATAACCGGGCTCTGAAGCTCCTGTGCGGTTGCAAGGATTGCCTTGGTCCACTCCAGATTATTGATATTGAACTGGCCTACTGCATACTTGCCGGCCTTTGCTTTCTTAAGCATCTCTTCAGCTGTTACTAACATTGAAGTACCTCCTTTAATTGCTTATGGTTGCTTGTGTGATTATTTTTTCACAATCTACTGTAAGTATAGCATCTTCGCCGTTAGATTTCAACTGGATTTTTTGTATCCCCTGAATTGCACCATAAAAATTTAATATTTTCCTATTTGTGCCCCTTATTGACTTTTATACATAGGCACGGTATCATTCTAATTAATACTATTCGCAGGTATCCAATGTAAAAGCTATGATATACTTACAGCTCCCACATGGAAATAAGTATCTGCGCCAGAAAGGCAGCACTATGAAATTTAGCATGAAGAAGGATTCTCCCTTCCGCAACAACATTTTCCCTTGGGTCATGTACGGCATAGGAACTGCCGTTTATGTGCTCATCCTGATTATAAAAATGATCAGACGCCCTGAACTATTATCCCCGTGGCTTACAATTCTGCTTGCAGTCGCAGGCGTAGCACTGGGCGCAGTTTACATGATGTATCTCAAAAAGAAGGTGACAAACCGTCGCCCATATCTGGCATTAAAGCAGGGCATGATTGTCGTATGGGTGGTTGGTCTAATCGGTGTCACGCTGACTGAAATTGCACACTGGACCTACTGGTTGTGTATCTTCCTCGCCGGAATGAGTGTCGGTTACTTCTTTATTTATATTCCAAGATTCATTGAAATTAAGAATTACTTGACGAATTTGATGAAGGACTATGAGTCAGAGAAGTAATTTATTGAAATAGCACTGGCTCTGACCGGTATTGGATTTTAATGACTGCGTATGGATAGCTGATATTCGCAGGTTCCTCCCCTTCAGGGCCAAGCAGCACACTTGTGACCACGATATTATCTTTGGTTAAATATACATCCGGAAACTGAATGCTGTATCCACCAGTCAATTGTTTTCCGTAACCAACTACTATGTAGAGTTCATCCTGATCGGCATAGGTCAGCTTGAACTCTCCTGTTTTTTTCTGGTCAATGATTGTCTTTAATTCATCTGGAATTTCAGCATCATCGATCACGGTAAAGTCAATGTCCTGCAAGCGCTCTTCCTTTTTGGATGTGCAGCCCGTGGCTACGCACAGTATTATGCAAAAGCACAGACAAAGGATACAAAGGAATACATATTTGCTCGTGATTCTCTTCTTGCTGACAGCGGGCATAAAAAAGCCTCCATAAATATGATGTCTATCTCATATTTATGGAGGTTTTTCTTAAATATGCTAATCAAAGCATGAATAATTATCTTTATTATTAATTTTAGTTAGTTGGAATATCCTCTGCCTGCTTTACATAGCTGCCTGGATTTCTCTTATAAGTAACAGTCTGTCCCTTTTCTGGATACATCATGCCCAGCTCCTGTGTCGCATAGTCATAAATACGCTGGTAATCGATTGATCCCTCAATGGCGCTGCTTCGTGCATTGTTATCCTCAACAAGTGATACATATGTCTTCTGCAAGGATGCAAGCTGCTTCTGGCTGGCATTTAACTTTGCCTGCTGATCTACATAAAAAATGCACGCAAATAAAAACACAGCACATAAAACACCAACCACAGCTGCCTCTGTGAATGTCAGTGCATTTGCTCGTCTTCTGCGTTCCTCAAACTCTTTCTCTACTGCGCGTTTATGAATCTGCTTTTCCCAGCGTCTCTGACGCTCCTGCTGGCGCTCAAGCTGTTCCCGCTGGTAGCGGTCCAGATCAGGAACTGCCTTACGCACGGTATTATCACCGGATACGTGTGTATCAAATTGTCTATGAAAACTTGGCCGGATTATATTGTCTTTTGGCTCCATGGCGTCCTCATCTCTTCCTATATGTTTCTTCGCTCTCACAGCCTTTCGCTGCTGCTCTGTAAGCCGCACTACACGCCATGATCACAAAATTATTCCATCTTATACATAAAGCATTTTACTTCATAAACGCGGTGTTGTCAACGACATTTTTCAAACTAACAATACGAATATTTACTATTATATATTATTTTCGATCGCATTTTCTCATGAAAGCAATAGCAGCACAAAGTACTAGTGCAAGCCCACTTAACGTAAGATAAATTGCTAAACTCAAAGGAATTGCCTCAACCATCTTATTACCGACCGATACCATTCTTCCATCGTATAAGATTTCGGGGATTCTCTGTATTGGAAAATACTGCCACAGCTGTGAAAGCTCCCTATTTCGATGAAGTCTCCACGCCCATGCGGTGCATCGCTCCTATGGACGTGGTACTCTGCCA
>CAVCXB010000052.1:0-19831 GCA_963605535.1 Wujia chipingensis | reverse complement strand
AGCTGTCACCGGGCGATGAGTTTTCCGTGGTGCGCTTTCAGCAGATGGCAAAAGCGGCGATGGAAAAAATCTACGCCAATGGCCATATTCCGCTTGTAGTGGGTGGAACTGGCTTTTACATTCAGGCTCTTTTGTATGATATTGACTTTGAGGACACCTGCGAAGATACTGATTACCGCACACAGCTTGAAGCACAGGCAAATGAGTTTGGAAGTGAGTGGCTGTTAGAAGAGGTAAGAAAGGTTGACCCGGCATCGGCAGAGGCAATTCATGCCAACAATACAAAGCGCTTAATTCGCGCACTTGAGTATTTTAAATTGACAGGACGCCCGATCTCAGAACATAATGAACAGCAGCGCCAGAAAGAATCGCCGTACAATTTCTGCTATTTTGTCTTAAATCGAGATCGTGCAGAGCTGTATCGCCGCATTGATTTGCGTGTTGACCAAATGATGGCGCAAGGACTGTTAAAGGAAGTCGAGTCGTTAAAGTCGATGGGATACGATCGAAGCTTTGTCTCCATGCAGGGGCTTGGCTATAAAGAGATTTTGGCGTATCTTGACGGGGAATGCATGTTAGAAGAGGCTGTAAATCAAATTAAGCAGTCCACAAGGCATTTTGCAAAGCGTCAGCTGACCTGGTTTCGAAGGGAGCGCAATGTGACCTGGCTTGATGTGGATGGCCTGACAAATGAGGAAGTATTAAGACAGTTGACTGCGCAGTCCAAGGAAACGCTAAATCTATAAAAGTAGTGATAAAAGTAATAACAAATGATACTCTGTGTAAGAGATGCTTACGGTTTCGAATACACGGGATACAGGATGATAGAAAGAGAGAAAGAAAATGACCATGAAAGAAACCTACTTGTCCATGGGGATTGGTGAGAAAACATATGAATTTTGCGAGAAGATTGAGCAGGGACTGAAGGATCGTTTCTGTGAGATCGACCGCATTGCCGAGCAGAATCAGATGAAGGTACTCGGTGCGATGCAGAAAAATCACGTTAGCGAGGCTTGTTTTGCTGCAACAACTGGATATGGCTACAACGATATGGGAAGAGAGACACTGGAAAGGGTGTATGCGGATACGTTCCACACCGAGGCAGCACTGGTGCGCCCGCAGATTACCTGCGGAACCCATGCGTTAGCACTGGCATTATCGGCGAATCTTCGCCCAGGTGATGAGCTGCTTTCTCCAGTTGGAAAGCCATATGATACCCTTGAGGAAGTAATCGGAATTCGCCCATCTGTTGGCTCCTTACGAGAGTACGATATTTCCTACCGTCAGGTAGATTTGCTGCCAGACGGCGGCTTTGACTGGGATGGCATCCGTGCAGCAATTAACGAGAAGACAAAGGTGGCAACCATTCAGCGCTCCAAGGGTTATCAGACAAGACCAACTCTTTCCGTTGAGCGTATCAGCGAATTGATTGCGTTTATCAAGTCCATTAAGCCGGATGTGATCTGCATGGTAGACAATTGCTATGGTGAGTTTATCGAAGAGATTGAGCCGTCTGATGTCGGCGCTGACATGACCGTTGGCTCTCTGATCAAAAACCCGGGCGGCGGATTGGCACCGATCGGTGGTTATATCTGCGGAACACAGTCTTGTATTGAACAGTGTGCATACCGCTTAAGCGCACCGGGACTGGGTCAGGAAGTTGGCGCATCGTTAGGTGTTCTTCCATCCTTCTATCAAGGCTTTTTCTTAGCACCGACCGTAGCAGCAGGTGCACTCAAAGGTGCCGTTTTTGCCGCAAATGTGTTTGAAAGACTCGGCTATGATGTCATTCCAAACGGCACAGAGCCACGCTATGATATCATTCAGGCAGTAACCTTGAAAAAGCCAGAGGCACTGATTGCATTCTGCCAGGGTATTCAGGCAGCAGCACCGGTTGACAGCTATGTAACACCGGAGCCGTGGGATATGCCAGGCTATGATTCACAGGTTATCATGGCAGCAGGCGCCTTCATTCAGGGTTCTTCCATTGAGCTGAGTGCCGATGGCCCGTTAAAAGAGCCGTATGCCGTTTATTTCCAGGGCGGTCTTACCTGGTACCATGCAAAGTATGGAATTATGATGGCACTCGAGAAGCTTGTTCAGGCTGGTATTGTTACGCTGTAAATAGAATACAATTAGAATACAACTAGAATTAGTGGCTCGATGAGTTGCTTTTATAAGAAAACAATCGTCGAGCCGCTTTCATAGTGTTTATTCGCAAAGATTTTCGTATGTCAAAGCAGAATCTGTCAGCTTTTGGCATACGGATTTCTTAATATTCGAAAATTTCTTCTATACTTTAAAAAAGAATTGTGCTAAAATGAATGCATAATGGTTTCGATACCTGGAAGTAAGGAACGATTATGAAGCATGATATTTCAAAGCAGCTGCCAAAAGATATCCGCCCATATGAACGGTGTATGGAGCAGGGTGCCGGTGCATTAAACAATGCCGAACTGCTTGCCGTGATTTTGCGCACGGGAAGCGTTGGCGAAAATTCCCTTGAGCTTGCGTCGAGGCTTCTTTCCATTGAGAGCCTTCCCGGACTGGTTTCCATGACGGTTGCCCAGCTGACAAGCATACGGGGAATCGGCAGGGTAAAGGCGATACAGCTCCAGTGCATTGGCGAGCTTGCAAGGCGTCTTGGCACAGCAAGGCAGCAGGGGATTGTACTGGACAGTCCTCAGGCAGTCGGAAACTATTATATGAACCGTCTGAAAGATGAACGTCAGGAGCAGGTGGTCCTTGTGCTCTTAAACAATAAGGGCGCACGGATTAAAGACCTTGTGCTGACGAAGGGTACGGTGAATCAGACTATTCTCTCGCCGAGGGAGGTCTTTATTGAGGCCTTTCGCTACCAGGCCGTAAAGATCATTTTGATTCACAATCACCCGAGCGGTGATCCCACTCCGAGCAAGGAGGATATTGACGTTACACGGCAGATTCAAAAGGTAGGAGAACTTACCGCGATTCCGTTGCTTGACCATGTCATCATCGGAGACGGCAGATTTATCAGTTTAAAAGAACGAGGATACATTTCATGAAGAGCAGCAAAAGAAACAACGATGTGAAAATGCCTTTTACCAGAAGACCGCAGCTGATTCTTTTTATCTTGACCGCATGCTGCGCGGCTTCAATGGGGTATTATTACATCAAGAAAGAAAACATCGTATCGGTTGCGCAGGTGGCAGGAGCGATTACCGTTCCGGTTCAGCAAGGCGTCAACAAGCTCGGAAACCTTTTCTTTGATTTTGATCAGGACCGCCTGACAAAGGAGGAGATGGAAGCAAAGATCGAATCCTTAGAGGCGGAGAACGAATCCCTCAAGGAGGAGATGGTCTCTTATGATCAGAAAATTCAGGAATATCAAGACATGAGAGCGCTTCTTGAGTTAAAGAGCACCTATGCGGATTACGATACGATTGGAGCAACCGTGATCTTTTCCGGTATGACAGGAAACTGGTTCTCAACGTTTACCATTGACAAGGGAACTGATGACGGGCTTGAAGTGGGCATGAATGTGCTCGCAGGCGGCGGACTAGTTGGCTACATATCCGATATTGCGTCTGGACATGCAGTTGTGACCTCCATTATCAACGATAATGTGAACGTCAGCGCCATGCAGTCCACCACGGGGGACGGTTGTGTTGTCACGGGCGATCTGCCGTACTTGAAGGAATACGGACTGTTAAAGCTCCAGTATATGGATACCGATTTTGACATCAGCAGAGACAATGTGATTGTCACCTCAAACATTTCGGATCGCTACCTTCCGGGACTGGTGATCGGCTATGCGCAGGATGTATCGGTAGATGATAATGGACTGGCTTCATCAGGCTATCTTAAGCCAGCGGCTGATTTCAAGCACATTCGCAATGTGCTCGTAATCACAACGCAAAAACAGCAAACAGAGTAAGTGGGGATGGAGAAAAACATATGAAGATTAAGATACTAAGAGTTGTTTTATGTATAGTACTTGCCGTCAGTTGTTTTCTGTTGCAGTCAAACTTTACGAGAATGTTTCCAATTCTGACAGCAGCGCCGAACCTGCTTTTGATTGTCACCTTTTCTGTTGGCTTTTTAAAGGGCAGGATGTGGGGCATGTTTACCGGCCTTGGCTGTGGACTGTTGTTGGATGCATTCAGCGGCGGTGTGTTAGGTTATTATACGCTTGCATTTATTTATATCGGTTATTTCAATGGCATTTTTACAAGAACACTGTCACACGATATGGTAGTCATGCCGGTGCTTCTTTGCAGTGTCAATGAGCTGATTTACAGCGTTTATATTTATGTATTCAGCTTCCTTTTATTCGGCCGTGTAAATATTTTGGATTACATCAAGAACCTGGCACTTCCGGAGCTTCTGATGACTGCGATTGCTACGATTATCGTGTATGGCGTGATCATGACAGTAGACAGACATCTGACAGAGGCAGAGAAAAGAGGAGAAAAGAGATTTGCTTAAAGAATATTGGGATTTATTCAGGGAATGGGTAAAAAATACATTGAAGTCCAGAATTTTCTGGCTTGGTATTGTGTGCACGCTTTTTCTGGCAGTCCTGGTGGTAAGGCTGTTCCGGCTCCAGATTCTGGATGGAGCAGCTTATTATGATTCGTATGTTTCCCGTACCAAGAAGGAGATTACGACAACAACAGCCACGAGAGGTACAATCTACGACCGAAATGGAGTCGTCCTTGCCGGAAATGAGGCCGTCTATAACCTGACTGTAAAGGACACGAGCGATTATACAAAGGCAAATGGTGATTTCAATGAGATGCTGCTTCGCCTGATTGATATTGTAAAAAAACATGGCGGAACCATCGTGACGGAGCTTCCGATTATCATTGATGACAATGGCGAGTTTGCCTACAGCGGAAAAGACAGTGCGATTCGTCAGCTGATTCGTGATGTGTACGGAACTTCCTTTATCGAAGAGAAAAGCAAGGCGGGTGAGGATGTCTATTCCTATGACGCCGAGACGGTAATGGCTCGTCTGATGGAGGTTTCGTATAATTTTACAACCAGATGGAGCCGCGCAGACGAGATCAGCAAGGAAGAAGCACTCGATCTTTGCAACATCCGTTATGCGATGCGTTTGACGACTTATGCAAAGTACAAGTCCACGATGATCTGCTCGGATATCTCACCAGAGCTTCAGTCGGCGATTCTTGAGAATCAGGATCAGCTGCTTGGCGTTGAGGTGGAGCAGTCAGAGCGCCGTGTTTACCCGGATGGCGTGTATTTTTCCAATATTTTGGGTTACACCGGAAAGCCGAGTACGCAGGAGCTTGAGACACTTCAGGAGAGCGATTCTACCTATGAGGCGACGGATATGGTCGGAAAGGACGGACTCGAGCAGTATTACGAGAGCGAGCTTTCTGGAACGAAGGGTACTGACACGGTATACTTAAACAATGTCGGACAGATTCTTGATACGATTGACAGTGAGCCTTCTGTTCGTGGAAATGATATCTATCTTACGATTGATCACGATTTGCAAGTGGCAGTATACCATATTGTGGAGCAGCGTCTTGCCGATGTCCTTGTCGGAAAGCTGACAATCGAGGATTTCGAGGCAGATGACTCGACACTTGCAAGCGAGTTCCAGATTTCGGTAAAAGACGTCTACTATCAGATGTTTAACAACAACATTTTAGATGAAAAGCATTTTGCAGACGATGGTGCTTCTGAGGCTGAGCAGCAGATTCTTTCCTTGCATGAGGGAGAGTCCACACTGGCCCTTCGCCATATTGTGGAGGAACTGGTGCCGGGCGCAACGATTCAGTCTGAGTTGACAGAAGACATGCAGGATTATATGGAATATGTCTATACCTTCTTACGAGAAAAGGGCATAATTACCGCAAGTGAGATTGATACTTCAGATGAGACCTTCCTTGCATGGAAAAATGCAGAGAGTTCATTTTACGATTTCCTGTCCTATGTGGTTTCAAAGGGATGGATTGATTCCTCAAAGCTTGGCGCAGACTCTGCATATTCCGATTCCAGCCAGGTTATGAGTCAGATCGTATCCTTCTGTGAAGAAAACCTTTCATCGGACAGTGGTTATCGTAAGCTTGTATACAAGAAGCTGATTCACAATGAACAGCTTTCTGGAAATCTGGTTTGTCTGGCATTGATCGACCAGGGCATCTTAGATGCTGATAATGCGTCCTATGAAAAACTTCGAAATGGGGATGCGCAGACAGCATTTACCTTTATTCGTGAGAAGATTGGAAATACGGAGCTGACACCGGCGCAGATCGCACTTGATCCGTGCAGCGGTTCGGCAATTGTAACCGATACGACAACGGGAGAGCTGTTGGCGATGGTTTCCTACCCAGGTTATGATTTGAACAAGCTTTCTGGAACTGTCGATGCCGAGTACTGGGCAAAGCTGATCAATGACCAGTCCGAGCCATTGTACGATAAGGCAACACAGGTTCGTATTGCACCAGGTTCTGTTTACAAGCTAGTAACCACCAGTGCAGGACTTGAGGAGGGTGTGATTGACAGTTCGGAGTACATTAACTGTATTGGTACGTTTGATAAATTGGATCATCCACGATGCTGGATCGCTCGAGAGAATGGCGGTGAGCATGGTCCGTTAAATACAGCGGGAGCAATTGAACAGTCATGTAACTTCTACTTCTATGAAGTCGGTTATCGCTTGAGCTTAAATGAAAATGGCGAGTACGAGGCGGAGCGTGGTCTTGCAATGCTTCGCAAATATGCCGAAAAGTACGGCTTTGGCGAGAAGAGTGGCGTGGAGGTTGCAGAAAATCTGTCACAGATTTCAACCGAATACCCAGCGACTTCTGCGATTGGACAGGGTACCAACAACCTGACAGCAATCAGTCTGGCGCGTTATGCGACGGCACTGGCAACGGATGGCACACTTTATACCTTCCGCCTGTTAAGTAAGATCTGTGATGCAAACGGAACGGTGATCGAAGAACTTACCCCGCAGAGTGAGCAGATTGAAGGTATCTCACAGGCAACCTACGATGTCATGAGAGAGGGTATGTACCGAGTTGTTCACGGCGCTGGAACCGCGGCCAGTGCGTTTACCGGTTTGCAGATTGACATTGCCGGAAAATCTGGTTCCGTACAGGAGAATCTTTCCCGTGCGAACCACGCGACCTTTATTTCTTACGGTCCGTACAACGATCCAAAGATTTCCGTTACGGTTTCCATCCCACACGGTTACATGGCATATAACGCCGCAGTGGTTTGTCGTTACATTTATCAGTACTACTTTGGCTACATTGATATGGAAGACATTCTGGACAAATCCTACAATACACTTGGAGAGTCAGCTACGTACAGTGACTGATGCAAGGTACAGAAGACAGGGATAAAAGAGAGGATCAGAAAGGTTTGGAAAATATCATGAGTGAAGTGATTGTTGTGACGTCGGGAAAAGGCGGAGTCGGAAAAACAACGGTTGTTGCAAATCTTGGGTGCGGCCTTGCTCTTCTCGGGAACAAGGTCGTCCTGATCGATACGGATATCGGTCTTCGAAATTTAGATGTTGTGATGGGGTTGGAAAACCGCATCGTATATAATCTTGTTGATGTAGTGGAGGGAAGCTGCCGGATCAAGCAGGCGCTGATTAAAGATAAGAATCATCAGGGCCTGTATTTGATGCCGTCGGCACAGACGAGAGATAAATCGAGTGTCACGCCGCAGCAGGTGAAAAAGCTGACACAGGAATTGACAGAGGAATTTGACTATGTGATTCTGGACTGTCCAGCTGGCATTGAGCAGGGCTTTAAAAATGCCGTGGCCGGTGCTGCGAGGGCGATCATTGTCACCACGCCGGAGGTATCCGCGATTCGCGATGCGGACCGCGTGATCGGTCTTCTTGAGGCGGACGGGATGAAAAAGATGGAAATGATTATCAACCGTATTCGCCCGGATTTGGTGGCGAGAGGGGATATGATGTCACTTAACGACATTCAGGAAATCTTGACGGTTCCGGTGATCGGCGCTGTTACGGATGAGGAGGAGATTGTCATCTCGAGCAACAACGGAGAGCCGGTTGCCGGAAAAGATACTCCACTTGGTCAGGCATTTATTGATATTTGCCGAAGAATCATGGGAGAAGATATCCCGGTTACACAGCCTGCCACACCAAAGGGGCTGATCCAAAGGCTTAAGAGTATTTTGGAAAAGAAAGGAAAATAAGGCAATATGGTCAGGCATTCATTACCAACTCAGGGAATTCGCTCCGGCAAGACCGCCAAGGAGCGTCTGATACAAATGATGCTTGAGGAACATACGCAGTGTACGCCGCAGGTGTTAAGCTGCATGGAACACGATCTTACCAGAACGATTTCAAAGTATCTGCCAGTATCCGATAAAAATATCTGTCTGTATGTAAAGCGAAGTGCCGGACGGATTCTGTTGTTTACCGTCACGGAGCTTTCTGCAATCAAAAAAGACAGATAGAGACAAAGAAAGGAAGTCTGCCAGCATGCGCAAGAGAAAAACAGGACAAACCCTGCATCTGAGCAATCTTAATTTTAAGATTATATTATACGCATTGATACTGAGTATTATCGGTATCTTTATGGTTCACAGCGCGACGCAGAATGAAGCTGTAACCGGAATGTTTACGACCACACAAAAACAGATCCTTGGAATGGTCATCGGAATTGTCCTCATGGTGATTCTGACCTGTATTGATTACCATAAGCTGATCAAATATTCGATTGTCTTTTATGCAATCAGTATGGCACTTTTGATTTATGTAAAATACATCAATCCGTTAAATATCAGTAATGCAAACCGTTGGATGCATCTGCCGGGTTTTGGTACGATTCAGCCCTCCGAGTTTTCAAAGGTAGCAGTTGTGCTGATGGCGGTGTTTGTGTTGATTCGCATTCAAAAGCGCATTAACAACGTCTTTTATTTGCTCACTTATTTTGCGGTGACAGGTGTAACTGTTTATCTGGTCTATGTCGAGCCGGACCTTTCCACCTCTATGATCATTGTCTGTGCACTTGCAGCGATGGTATTTGTATGCGGAATTAGCTGGAAATGGGTAGGCGGTGTGCTTGGTGTAGTCGCCATTTGTGCGGCAGCGCTTCTGTTTTGCATTTACGAACCAGAGCAAAAGACACTTAACTGGTTTATCGATAAGGAGATTCTCCAGCAGTATCAGGTGAACCGTATCAATTCGTATTTCTTCCCGGAGGATTACCCCGATCAGACGCGCCAACAGTTAAATTCGGTCATGGCGATTGGCGGTGGTCAGTTGACCGGAAAGGGACTAAACAATTCGACTTATGAATCCGTAAAAAACGGAAATTTTCTGTCAGAGGAACAGTGCGACTTTATTTTCGCTGTTGTGGGAGAAGAGCTGGGTTTTGCAGGAAGTGCATTTATCATATTGATTTATCTGCTGCTATTTATTGAGGGACTAAGGATCGCAGGGCGAAGCCCCGATCTGGAAGGAAAGCTTATTGCCAGCGGATTTGTCACAATGCTGCTAGTCCAGTGCTTTATCAATATGGGAGTAGCGATGCTGCTTCTTCCAAATACGGGAACACCGCTTCCATTTATCAGCGCAGGTATGAGTTCGTTAATCAGCACATACATCATGATGGGAATCCTGCTGAATATCAGCATGCACAGAAAAATGAAAGTGTTCTGATCTATTTATAGAGTCCATTTATCGCGTATCCATAAGCGCGTTACTCGATGGAAAAGCAACTATTTTATTGGAGGTATCATTATGAATATCGGTTTTATAGCAGACGATTCCAAAAAGAAACTGATGCAGAATTTCTGCATCGCATACAGAGGCATCTTAAATAAGCATAGCCTCTATGCAACGGGAACGACCGGAAGACTGATCGAGGAGGCAACAACCCTGTCGGTCAATAAGTTTCTTGAGGGCCTATTGGGCGGTGAGCAGCAGTTTGCGTCTCAGATCGAAAATAATAGCATGGATCTGGTATTTTACTTCCGTGATCCAGGAGAAGTCAGCCCGAGCAATACAAAGAGAGTACAGAGAGTGCTGCATCTTTGCGATATCTATAGCATTCCGTTGGCAACCAACCTGGCAACCGCCGAGCTTTTGATCCGTTCCCTTGACAGCGGCGACCTTGAGTGGAGAGAGGCATACCGTTCATGAGAAAACAGCAGATCATTTGCGCACTGGCGGCGCTTCTTCTATGTGGTTCCGCCGGTGCAGCAGGCTGTGCCAGCGCGTCCCCAGCGCTTCTCGATGGCTTTGGAACGCATCTGGATACGTTAATGACGTCAAAGGACAAGCTCTCGAGGCTGGATGGTGCAGCCACAGGCCTGTGTGTGATCGAAAATGAAGATGAATTTTCAGAAGATGACATAGAAGCGCCAGCCGGTGCATTATTTAATATTACCGATCAGAAAACACTTTACAGCAAAAATGCAAATGATGAGCGCGAGATTGCCAGTATCACAAAGATTATGACAGCGCTTCTCGCTATGAAATATGCCGATTTGAGTCAGGAGATCACGATTTCCTATACACCGGAAGGTCTCGAGAGCAGTGCTGTTTTGTGTGGTTTTGAGCCGGGAGACAAGATGCTGTTATCCAGTCTACTGAGTGCTGCGTTAATCTATTCGGGAAATGATGCGGCGATCGACATTGCGATTGCTGTTTCTGGTTCACAGGAGGCCTTTGTTGATTTGATGAACCAGGAGTGCAAGGAGCTGATGACGAGTCACACCCATTTTGCAAATCCGACTGGTTTGACACAGTCCAAGCATTACTCTTCGGTGTATGATGTGTATCTGATGTTTCAGGAGTGCTTAAAGTATCCAACCTTCCGTGATATCATTGCAAGGGGATCTTTTTTGTGCTATTACACAAATGCAGCTGGTGAGAATGTCACGAAAAGCTTTAACAGCACAAACCAGTATCTGGTCGGTGCTTACACGCCGCCGTCCGGTATTACGATCGTTGGCGGTAAGACTGGACACACGAATACGGCTGGATATCACCTTGTGCTGCTCGTTCAGGACAGCCATCACAAGGAATACATAGCCGTGATTCTCGGCGCAGAGTCAAAAGACGAACTGTATAATCAGATGAACACTTTACTGTCGAAAATTTGATAATTTTATAAAAAATTCTATTTTTAGCTTGCTTTATTCGGCAAAATATACTATACTATACGCAAGAGCTACCATTGGTCTTAAGTATAAAAGACTAATTCATATAAGGAGGATCAAGCATATGGTTCAGATTATTTCAGGCAAGAAGGGCAAGGGAAAAACAAAGTATCTGTTAGACAGCGTAAACGGTGCTGTTGCGTCTGCGCAGGGAAGCGTAGTATATCTGGATAAGACCGCAAAGCACATGTATGAGCTGAGCAACAAGGTTCGTTTGATCAATGTTTCGGATTATGGAATCAATTCCTACGATGCATTTATCGGATTTGTCAGCGGAATCATTTCTCAGGATCACGATCTCGAGAAAATGTATTTTGACAGCTTCTTAAAGATCGCGTGTCTCGAGGGCACCGACATCACAGAAGCAGTTAAGACGCTGGAAGCGATTTCTGCAAAGTTCGGAGTTGATTTTGTTTTGAGTGTTTCTGCAGATGCAACCGAATTGTCCGATGAAGTAAAGTCTCATATCATCGTATCTTTGTAAGATGTAAAAAGGTATTTTTTGCCGCAGCGTATCAAACACATGGAGAAAGATTCTATGTAGGAAGGAGCCGTTTTGGCTCCTTCTTTTTGAATTATTCCTCTCCAATACCGCGAATGCGTCCATACAGGGAAAGCATATACAGTCCTCCCAATCCTACGATCGCATAGATGATGCGAGTCAGAAGCGACATGCTTCCAAAGAGCCATGCAACCAGATCAAACTTGAAAAAGCCAATCAGTCCCCAGTTTACTGCTCCGATTACTACAACAGCCAGCACAATATAATCCCATACTTTTGAATTCATAATAACCTCTCATTCTGCCGCAAACGGCTTTGTTCTTCTTTGTTATTCGTTCTTAGTTTTTCATCGTGAAGGTATTTTATACATCTGTAAAAAAACTATTTCTTTTTTTGTGAAAACTGTTATAATAAAAGCTATGTTCGGTGCTGTGGCACCGAAAGAGAAAGGCAGGATACCGGATGGCAGAAAAAAACAATAAAGTAATCCGTTACAAAAACCGGTGGCACGGCAGCGTAATTGGGTTTCTTTTCCTTTTTATTTTCGTATACTTGATTGTACAGTTGTATTTTTTCTTTACAAAGGAGAAAATCAGTATTTTCGAGGTACAGGAGAAGGCATTGTACTCGATCGCAACGGATTACAGAGGATTTATCACACGGGATGAGCAGGTTGTGGCAGTGTCAAAGGATGCATACGTAAATTATTCCGTGCGCGAAGGACTGAAAGCAGCACTTGGCAGCACGATCTACACGACACAGGATATCAGTGCGATCACAGATGCATTAGTAAAGGAGTACAGCAGTGCGCAGGTATTAAGCACCTCAAGCATTAGTACGCTTAAGACAAAGCTTGAAAAGGCGGCAAGACACGATTTAGATTCAAATTTTTCACTTGCCTATCAGGATAAAAATGACTTGGAGGTATCGGTGTTTGATGCCTATCTGATGGTGGCATCCGATGCGCTTGAAGGTTTTTCATCAGAAGATGCGTATTGTGTGAAGAGTGATCAGAGTGGATACATTTTGTTTCGTACAGACAGCTACGATGGCTATACACCCGAGGATGTGACGCTTGCTTGTTTTGATGAGGATGCCTATTCAATGAAGGTATATGGAAACGGGGAGCAGCGAAGCAAGGGCGATTTTGCCTATAAGCTGGTTCCAGACGATTCATTTCGCATTACGTTTCCAATCAGCGAGGCCGATGCCGCACGCTATCGAAACAAAAAGTATCTTTCAATTGAGTTGACTTCGATCGGTGTGACGGTAAATGGTGCGTTTGATATTCACACCGCATCGGATGGAACTACGATGGCGACGGTTTCTCTAAATAAATATGGTTCCAGCTATCTGACCGAGCGATTTGCTGATTTTAAGATTGCAGAGGATGATATCAAGGGCTACAAAATTCCAAAATCAGCGGTGCTTAGCAAGGATTTTCTTGTTGTGCCGGAGCAGTATGTGATCAATTCCGAGTCGAGAGGTGTCGGTGTCTTTAAGGAAGTGATTCAGTCTGATGGCAGTGCACAGGCCGTATTTACAAGAGTTTCGATCTATGCAAAACAGGGAAGCAGCTATTACATTGCGGCATCTAGCCTGACAACAGACGATTATTTAATCGGAGCAAGTGTGGAAAAGAGTGATGATGGAACGGAAAACATCACAATGAATGCGACAGATCGTCGTCTGATCGCCGTATCGGCACCATTGTCGGGTGTTTACAGTGTAAACAAAGGCTACTGTATTTTCCGTCAGGTGGATATTTTAAGTGAGACAAGTGACAACAACTACTATATTATTAATACAGGCACCTATTATGGATTATCTGCGTACGACCGCATTATTTTGAATGCCGGTCTCGTGACAGAAAATCAGATTATCTATTAAGATTTGATAATGAATAGGACAAGGAGGAATTGCAAAATGGTAAGTGAAAACTTAAAACAGGTAAGAGACAATATTGCGGCAGCCTGCGCACGTGCTGGCAGAGATCCAAAAGATGTGCTGCTTGTCGCAGTCAGCAAGACAAAGCCGGTTTCGCTGATTGAGGAGGCAATTGAGGCTGGTCAGGATACCTTTGGCGAAAACAAGGTGCAGGAGATGTGCGATAAGATGGAGGTACTTCCAAAGCAGTTAAAGTGGCACATGATCGGTCATCTGCAGCGCAATAAGGTGAAATACATCGCTGGAAAGGTTGAATTGATTCATTCAGTGGACAGCCTTCGCCTGGCAGAGCAGATCAGCAATGAGGCGCAAAAGTTAGCCATCGAGATTCCAGTTCTCTTAGAGGTGAATGTGGCAAGAGAGGAAAGCAAGTTTGGATTCTTCACAGAAGAAGTGGAGGATGCTTGCAGAGCAATTTCTGTCATGCCAGGAATCTGTGTGAAAGGCCTCATGACGAGCGCACCTTTTGTAGAAAACGCGGAGGACAATCGCAAATATTTTAAAAAATTATATGAATTAGCGGTTGACATTCAGAGTAAAAACATTGATAATATATCAATGAGGGAGCTATCTATGGGCATGACCGGCGATTATGTTGTTGCAGTTGAAGAAGGCGCAACGATGGTGAGAGTGGGAACTGGCATATTTGGTTCACGATAACACAAGAAGGAGAACAGGAATGGGTTTTTTAGATGGTTTTTTAAATAAGATGAATTTTTCTTCCACCGACGAGTACGATGGAGATTATGACGATATGGATATGACAGAAGAAAACGAAGAAGAGGAGGAAACCGCAGCAAGCGCAGCTGAGGAGAAGAAGGCTGAGCTAGAAGTTCCAAAGACCGAGTCTGCACCGGCTTCTTCCGCGGCAACATTCCGCAAGAAGCAGCCAAAGACTTCCGCAAGCAAGGTGGTTCCAATGAACGGTGTTATGAAACAGTCAGAAGTATGCATGATCATTCCGAAGGAGTACAACGATACTAAGGAGATCGCTGAAATCCTGCTTTCAGGAAAGACGGTTGTGCTGAATATGGAAGCTATGAATTTGGAAACGGCTCAGCGTGTCATCGACTTTATATCCGGTGCATGTTTCACCATGGGTGGAAACCTGCAGAAGGTCTCCAAGAAGATCATTATCGCAACTCCAAGCAACGTAGAGCTGTCTGGTGATTTCACCGAGCTGCTTGACGATGACGATTCATCTGATCTTTCCTCTTACAGCTTAAAGGTGTGATGAGATGAACAAGGAGGAACAGATGATTTGCAGCCATCTGCTGGATTTGGCAGAGGCCTGCGACAGAAGAGGGTACCCGATGGGCAGCGATTTTCTGACGCTCAATGAGCAGAATCTGTTTTTGGCTTTTGCAAAGGACAAGCTTCCGATAGTCTCGATGAGTCTGTGTGGCGGCTATGAACTTGCCGAACGAAAGATTATATTTTACAAGCCATTAGGAGTTGGGGAGGAATACCCGGCTCCTATCTCTTTATTATCGGTTCAGCCGTTAATGAAGAAGTGTTCCGAGGAACTGACGCACCGCGATTATTTGGGTGCGTTGATGAATCTTGGCATTTCGAGGGCAAAAACAGGTGATATTATCGTGCAGGACATGCAGGCGTATCTGATCGTGTCCGAGTCCATTGCGGATTATATCTGCGAAAATCTGACAAGAATCCGTCATACAAGTGTTATGTGCAAGCAGATTGACTGGCAGGAATTTGACTATGTGCCAAAGGTAAAGGAAGTCACAGGAAGCATCGCTTCGGTGCGTCTTGATGCGGTGATTGGTCTTGCCTTTTCTCAGTCTCGAAGCAAGCTGACTGCCTATATCAGCGAGGAAAAGGTGCAGGTCAATGGCAAGGTCATCACGTCAAATGCATATACACTGAAAGAAAATGATCTGATTTCTGTGCGCGGACTTGGAAAGTTTCGCTATAAGGGAACCTCAGCCGTCACCAAAAAGGGCAGGCTGATGGCAATAGTGGAAGTTTTTATTTGATGAAAAAAGATACGACATAAAGCGAAAGAAAAGATACAAAGTGAAATCGCTATCGAAACATAGTTGTATAAGAAAGAGAGGAACACGATGTCAAAAAGTTTAATGGTAAATGATCCGGCGCATAAGCCGATTTACGAGATTGTTTTTGAGACAGGCTTTGATAAGCTTGCAGAAAAGATACAGCAGATTGGCCTTGAGGGAAGAAAGGTCTGCATCGTGATGGATTCCAATACCAGCCACTTATACGGGGAGGCTGTGCGAAAGGCGCTTGAGCCGGTAGCATCAAAGGTGATTTCTTTCCAGTTCCCGGCGGGAGAACTTCACAAGACGCTCGATGTGGTGCGCGATATCTATAAGGAGTTAATTGAGGCTCATTTTGACCGCAAGGATTACCTCGCAGCGCTTGGCGGCGGTGTCGTTGGCGACATCACTGGATTTGCGGCAGCCACCTATTTACGAGGTGTTTCCTTTATCCAGATTCCGACGACGCTTCTTTCTCAGTCGGACAGCAGTGTGGGTGGAAAAACTGGCGTTGACTTTGATGGCTACAAAAACATGGTTGGTGCATTCTGCATGCCAAAGCTTGTCTATATGAACGTATCGACGCTGTCCACGATGGATGAGCGCGATTATTTGTCTGGCATGGGTGAGGTCGTAAAGCATGGCTTGATCCGCGATAAGGCGTTTTTCGACTGGCTTGAGACCCACCACGAGCAGATTTGCAGTCAGGATGCAGAAACCTTGATTGAGATGGATTATCACAATTGCCGCATCAAGGGTGAGGTCGTAGAGGAAGATCCAACCGAGCAGGGCATTCGCAGCTTATTAAACTTTGGCCACACACTTGGTCATGCGATCGAAAAGCAAAAGGCAGGCGAGCTTTATCATGGAGAGTGCGTCTCCATCGGCGCAGCCGCAGCAGCATATATCAGCATGAAGCGCGGTTATCTGACCGCAGAGGAACTCCAGACGGTACTGGATGCGTTTACCTCATTCAAGCTTCCTGTTACCGTGACAGGAGTGGACAAGGAGGCAGCACTTCTTGCGACAAAGAGTGATAAGAAGATGCAGGGAAATCAGATTCGTTTTGTTTTGTTAAAGTCACTTGGCGAAGCAGTTGTCGATCGCACAGTTACGATGGATGAGATGCGCGAAGCACTTGACTTTGTGTGCAAGGATGCGTGAGGTGACGCACATGAAACAAAAACGTGTGGCATTTGCCGCCCTTCTGTGCGTGGCGCTCATTGTGCTCGATCAGATCACAAAGTTTTTGACCGTATCGGTGTTGAAAGTACATGATATTACATTGATTCCCAATGTGCTGACGCTCACCTATGTGGAAAATAGAGGTGCGGCATTCGGCATTTTCGAGAATCAGAAACTCTTTTTCTTTTTGATTACAGCAGTGATGGTTGCCGTGTTTGTGTACTGTTATGTGCGTCTGTTAAGTCAGAAATCGTATCGGATGCTTCGCATTCTCTGTGTTACCTACACAGCAGGAGCGCTTGGCAATCTGATTGATCGTATTTTTAGAGGGTACGTAGTGGACATGATCTATTTTGTGCCAATCAATTTCCCAGTATTTAATGTGGCAGACTGCTATATTACGATTTCCACAGCCGTCCTTTTGATTGCGCTTTTTTTCTGCTATAAGGATGATGACTTTGCATTTTTAAAACCATCAGGAAAGGCAGGAAAGAAACATGAGTGAATGGATCAATCGAAATGAGAATGATATCGATAAAAATAAAGTTGAAGCCACAGCAAATGAACTCGTTACGGGTGAATCTGCTGCAAATGCGCAGGATACAAATGAACTTCTGATAGTCGGAGCTGAGCAGGACAATACCCGTCTGGATCGTTTTCTCGCGGATCAGTACGAGGAATATACGCGTTCCTTTTTGCAAAAGCTGATCGAGCAGGGAAACGTAAGCGTCAATGGCACGCCGGTCAAAAAGAGCGGAATCAAGCTAAAAGTAAACGATGAGATTCGTGTGGAGCTTTCGGCGCCGCAGCTGCTTGAAGTGGTGGCAGAGGACATCCCACTTGACATTCTTTATGAGGATGACGATGTAATTCTCATCAATAAGCCAAAGGGCATGGTGGTACATCCAGCGGCTGGTCATATCTCTGGCACGATTGTCAATGCGCTGTTATATCATTGCAAGGATAGCTTATCTGGCATCAACGGTGTGATTCGCCCGGGAATTGTCCATCGTATCGACATGGACACAACCGGCGTGATCATTGCATGCAAGAACGATGCCGCACACAACTGCATTGCCGCGCAGCTAAAGGAGCATTCCATTACAAGGCGCTATTACGCGATTGTTCACGGCAATTTAAAGGAAGATGAGGGCGTGATTGATGCACCAATCGGACGTGATCCGCACAATCGAAAGCGTATGGCGATTAACCGTAAGAATGGAAAGAATGCGGTGACACATTTCAAGGTATTGGAGCGATTTGGCCGATTTACCTGGATTGAGTGCCGACTGGAGACGGGCCGTACCCATCAGATTCGCGTCCATATGGCGTCGATTGGTCATCCGCTTTTAGGAGATGCACTGTATGGGCCTGCAAAATGCCCATATCCGCTTCAGGGACAGACACTTCATGCGTATGTGCTTGGCTTTATCCATCCGTCCACACAGGAGTATATGGAGTTTCAGGCACCACTTCCGTCATACTTTGAGGAACTGCTGCAAAAGTTTCGCCAGTCCACCAAAGTATAAAAAGAAACAAGCACGATAAGAGAACGCAATAAAAGGATACAATAAAAGAACATAACAAGAGAAAGACAGGGATAGATGAATAAAAAACGGATTAAAAAAACAATCGCAAAAATCTTCTCCCCGTGGGGACTCGTGCCGCTTCTGATGGCGGTTATCTGCAATTTTGTCGTTTACATTGGCTGCAATGTGCTGACAAGAAACTGGGATCTGCATAGCCTTGCGCTACCACTCGATTATGAGATTCCACTTGTGCCGTGGACCATCGTGATCTACTTTGGCTGCTATCTGTTTTGGATTGTCAATTATATTTTGATTTATCGAAGAAACAGAGAGTATGCATACCGCTTTTTTATTGCTGATTTTCTGTCGCGAATCGTGTGTCTGGCTTTTTTTGTGCTGTATCCGACCACACTTGCACGCCCAGAGGTAGAAGGCAGTGGAATCTTTGACGCAGCCATGCGCTTTCTCTATAAAGTGGATGCGCCGACGAATCTGTTTCCGTCCATTCACTGTTTAGTCAGCTGGTTTTGCTTTATCGGCATTGCAAAGGACAAAACGATTCCTCTGTGGTATCGTATTTTTTCCTTCTTCTTTGCAGTAGCCGTATTCATTTCCACGCTGACCACGAGACAGCATGTGATTTTGGATGTTGTGGGTGGTGTGGCACTTGCGCAGATTTGCTACTGGATTTCACAAAAAACATCGCATTGGAAAGCGTTTGAAAAAACATTTGATCATCTCAATGGCTTTTTTGCAGAGTAATACGCACTTAAAAGAATTGTACGAAAAAAGTTGCATTTTTATCTGAAATATTGTATAATACATTCATAAGTCTTGAGTCTGAAAGGAGTGAGCATTATGACAGGTAATTTAGTGATCACAATAGGTAGAGAGTGCGGAAGCGGCGGACGACTGATCGGCAATCGTCTTGCAGAAAAATTGAATATTAAGTGTTACGATAAGGAATTGTTGACCCTGGCAGCAAAAAAGAGTGGATTGTGCGAGGAGATCTTCGAGAGCCACGATGAGAAGCCAACCAGCAGTTTCCTGTATTCATTGGTAATGGACAGCTATTCGATGGGATATTCTACATCATCCTTCATCGATATGCCGTTAAACCACAAGGTTTTCCTGGCACAGTTTGATACGATCAAGCATCTGGCCGATACCGAGAGCTGCGTTATTGTTGGACGTTGTGCCGATTATGCACTGGCAGAGTATCCGAACGTACTGAGTGTTTTCATTTCCGGTAACATGGATGAGAAGGTGAAGTACATATCCAAGCTGTACGACAAGACACCAGAGAAGGCAAAGGATATCATTGTTAAGACCGATAAGAAGCGTGCAAATTATTACAATTACTACACCAGCAAGAAGTGGGGCGATGCCCGCAGCTACGATGTCTGCTTAAACAGCAGCATACTTGGACCAGAAGGTACCGTAGATGCGATCTTAGAGATCATCAAGCTGCGTGAGAGAAACAA
>CAVCXB010000051.1:0-20475 GCA_963605535.1 Wujia chipingensis | reverse complement strand
GCACAATTCATGGCAGTATGCTGTATGCGGCATACTGTTCGCCGACACAGCAAAATGTCATTCGATTGTCGATTCGTCATGAAGTTCTTACGGATCTGATGACTATGATGGTTCCGTCGATTGTGCTTAGCTTTGTGTTGGCATTGTCGGTTGCAGGTGTATTGACAAACAAGTTTGCCAATTCGGTGACAAAGCCGCTTCTTGAGATTTCTGGAAAGCTCGAGGGAATCTATGATGAAAAAATTGATTTTAATTTCCCAGAGTATCAGTACGAGGAATTAAATATCATCGCACGCACGACAACGGATATGTCAAGAAGTGTGCAGAAGTACATACGTAAGCTTGAAAAAGAAAAGACGATTCGGCAGGAATTTTTCAGCAATGCCTCCCATGAATTAAAGACGCCTCTGACTGCGATTCGCGGCTATGCCGAGCTGCTTCAAAGCGGTATGGCATCCGATGCCCAGATGCAGAAGGAATTTTTGAACCGTATTCACTCCGAAGTGGAGGAGATGACGAGCCTGATCAACGATATTTTAATGATCTCCAGACTCGAAAGCAAAGAACTTATGCCGACGAAGGAGATGTTAAGTGTTAAGAGCGTTGCAAAAGAGGTTCAAAAAACACTCAGACCGTTAGCCGATGAGAATCAGGTTTCCCTTGAAATTTACTGCTGCAGCGATATGGTTTATATGGATCAGAGTCATCTGCAGGGAATTTTGACGAATCTGATGAGCAATGCGATTAAATACAATCGACCGGGCGGCTTCGTCCGGACGGATATCACGATGGACAGCACAGGACTCATGGTTCGCGTCGAGGACAGTGGAATCGGTATTGCAAAGGAAGATCAAAAGCGCATTTTTGAGCGCTTTTACCGTGTCGATAAGGGGCGCAGCAAACGCGTTGCCGGTACCGGTCTTGGTCTTTCCATTGTAAAGCATGTCGCCGAGTTTTATGGTGGCTGCGTCAATGTGGAGAGTCAGCCGGGTGTGGGAAGTACCTTTGTGGTACAGCTTCCAGCGGCATCGTTAGTCCAGAAAGAAAAAAAGTAGGATTCGGATTGTCTGCATGAGACAGACGATAAGGCAGACAATTTGAATGACACAATGAAAGGTTATAAAGTTCTATGAAAAAAAAGAAAGCGCCTCTTGGCCGTCGTATCAAAGAGTTTACGAAAGCAAGCTTTATATGGGGACCGCTTGATCATAATCTGTTTTTTACGATTATTTTCTTAAATGTATACGGAATTATTATGGTATACAGTGCAAGCTACAACAACACGATTACAAAAAATGCAAATTATTTCATGATGAACCAGCTTAGAAATGTAATACTTGGTATGGGAGTTATGCTGATTGCCTCCTATGTCAACTATCATCGCATTGTGCGGTTTGGCTTTGGCTGGTTTTGGCTGTTTTTGGCATTTGGTGTGGTTGCTGCGTTAAAGACGCCGCTGGCGCACAGTGAGCTGGGTGCAACTAGATGGATTTACCTTGGCCCGATCAGCTTTCAGGCCGCAGAACCGATCAAGACAGCAGTCATTATATTTTTTGCCTACTATGTGAGTTATGTGGGGCTAAAAACGTGGAAGCAGCAGCTGTGTCTTGCTGTGGTTTCGATATCGTTGTTTGCTGTACTGTTTGCCATTTCAAATAACTTAAGTGCTTTTATTATATTATTCTCTATCTATATTATTATTGATATGGCGTGCATTAAGAGACGGGATATTCCGAAACATATTGTTGGCTTGATAGCGGCCGGTGTAGTAGCAGTGATTGCATATATTATAATTTCTGTGATAATGAATGGATCGTTGGAGAACGATTTTCGAATACAGAGAATTTTAGCATGGATTAGTTCAGAAGGTCAATCATCAACCGATATTGCACTTCAGCCATTGCAGGCGAAGTATGCGATTGGCGCAGGCGGCTTTTGGGGGAAAGGGCTTGGCCAAAGCCTGATTAAGTTTAAACTTCCCTATTCATATAATGACTTTATTCTCGCAATTATCTGCGAGGAGCTTGGTGTATTTGGTGTCATTCTCATGATGTTATTATTCGGCTATCTGCTGTATCGTATTTATAAGATTGCGAAAAATGCATGGGATATTGACGGAAAGATTCTGGCAGTTGGTGTCTTCGTGCAGATTTCAGTGCAGCTTTTAATCAATGTAATGGTTGTTACGAGCGTAATTCCTACAACCGGTGTCACACTTCCGTTCTTCAGTGCGGGTGGTACCTCAGTTGTGTTCTTGCTGGCAGAGCTTGGAATGGTATTAAACGTAGATAAATATGCGAAGGAGCGCCGCTTCCGCGAGGAGGCCGAGCACCATGTCGCACAGATCGAGCAGCGCGGTGGAATCGGAGCTGCTGGCTGGAGACGTCGTCTGAATTGACTTCGGACACATAAAGGATAAGAAAAAGAGTCAGGTGGCAAGTGCGCTTCCCGGCTCTTTTGCAGTCTATCAAATCTGGCAGAGTACCACGTCCATAGGAACTATGCACCGCATGGGCGTGGAGACTTCATTGTGTTTTACAAGAAACGAATAAAAATAAAGTAAGTGTATGTATCTTTTTTGTGTGTTATACTCGCTCTGCGATCGTGTAGATCAGCTGCTCGGAACTATCCCAGTCCAGACACGGATCGGTGATAGACTTTCCATAAATATGCTCGCCAATCTTCTGATTTCCAGCTTCGATGTAGCTCTCGATCATGACACCCTTTACCAGATTTTCGATTTCTTTGGAGTGGGTACGGCTGTGCATAACTTCCTTTACGATACGGATCTGCTCCATATGCTTCTTTCCGGAGTTGGAATGGTTTGCATCCACGATGCAGGCCGGATTGAGCAGATTTCTCTCCTGATACATTTCGTACAGGCGATACAGATCCTCGTAGTGGTAGTTCGGGATGGTCTTTCCGTATTTATCAACAGCACCGCGCAAGATGGTGTGAGTCAGCGGATTTCCATCGGTCTGAACCTCCCAACCGCGGAAGATAAAGTCATGTCCGTGCTGTGCAGCAACAACAGAGTTGAGCATAACGGAGATATCACCACTGGTCGGGTTCTTCATACCAGCTGGAATGTCGATTCCACTTACGGTCAGACGATGCTGCTGGTTTTCAACGGAACGTGCGCCGACAGCAACATAAGAAAGGATATCAGACAGATAACGCCAGTTCTCTGGGTACAGCATCTCATCGGCAGCAGTCAGGCCAGTCTCAGCAACAGCGCGCATATGCATATGACGGATGGCAAGAATTCCAGCTAACATATCTGGCTTTTTCTCTGGGTCTGGCTGGTGAACCATGCCCTTGTAGCCCTCACCTGTGGTACGTGGCTTGTTGGTGTAGATACGCGGAATCAGGATTAGCTTGTCGGAAACCTTCTCTTGAACGCGTGCCAGACGATGAACGTAATCTAAAACGGCCTCCTCATTGTCAGCGGAGCATGGCCCGATGATGACAAGAAACTTATCGCTCTCACCGGTAAAGACTTTGCGGATCATCTCATCACGTTCTGTCTTTGCCTTGATAATGGCCTCAGATACCGGATACTGCTCGCGAATCTCTGCAGGTGTAGGAAGCTTTTTCACAAAATTGAAGCTCATAGTAAATCCTCTTTTCTCATAGTGCAATTCATAATCGAAAGTTCATTCAGTAAACTTTCATAATCAAAATTATAAATAGGAAGGTTTCGAATGTCAAGGATAAAGATTCTCGATTCGGATATACTATAGTAACAGGAAATCGAAAAGTGGAAGAAACCAAAAGGAATCCGGAAAGGAGATGCCTATGGGACTGGTAATTCTGATTGTTGTGTGTGTGCTTGCTGTCGTAGTTTGTTTTTCGCTAGCCGCGGCGGCAAAAAATGCAGAAGTACTCTCGCAGTTGTGGCTGGAAAAGCAGAGCAAGAAGCAGGCGGCACCGTGTACCGATAAGTCAAAGAAAGAGCAGGAAATATAAAAATCAAGGTATACTTTTTATTTGATTTGAATTAAAATGATAGTGAACATCCTGTGGCGGGAGCAAACAGTGAAAAAACGTATTTTGACTGCTTTTTTATGCCTTATTCTTTTCGTTAGCGCATGTAGCTTACCGCAGATTGCCCGGGCAGAGGAGACAACAGGTGGGATTTCACTCACCTGTCCGTCTGCTATTTTAATGGAAGCTTCCACCGGGAGCGTGATCTACGAGAAGTCGCCCGATGAAAGAAGGAGTCCTGCGAGCATTACAAAGATCATGACGGCGATTTTGATTTTTGATGCCGTTGAATCAGGAAAGATTTCCCTTGAGGATGAGGTGGTGACAAGTGCCTATGCCAAATCCATGGGTGGCTCGCAGGTCTATCTGGAGGAGGGCGAAAAACAGACGGTCGATACCCTGATTAAATGTATCATGATTTCCAGTGGAAATGATGCCAGTGTCGCCATGGCAGAATACATAGGGGGCAGTGAGGCGGGCTTCGTGCAGATGATGAACGAGCGCGCTGCTTCTCTCGGAATGGAAAACACACATTTTGAGGACTGCTGCGGACTGACCGATGCAGACAGCCACTATACGACTGCGCGCGACGTGGCGCTGATGGCACGCGAATTGATCACGCATTATCCACAGATCCGGGCGTACACCACAATTTGGATGGAAAATATCACACATGTAACCGTACAGGGCAGCAAGGAGTTTGGCCTCGCCAATACCAACAAGCTGTTAAAGCAGTATCCATATACGACGGGCCTGAAAACCGGCTCGACAAATAAGGCAAAATATTGTGTCTGCGCGACAGCTGAGAAGGATGGTGTCGAGCTGATTGCGGTAATTATGGGCTGTCCAAACTACAAGGATCGTTTTGCAGAGGCGCAGTCATTACTTCAATATGGCTACACCACCTGCAAGCTGTATCGGGATGAGAATCCGCCAGAATTGACTCCAGTGTTGGTAAAGGGTGGCATAGAGAAAGAAGTTTTGGCGGTTTATCAGGAAGAATTTTCCTGGCTGTCCGTATCTGGGGAGGATTTTTCTGGGATAGAAAAAACACTAACGGCAAAAGAACTCACCGCTCCGATCGAAAAAGGAGAGCAGATTGGAACCGTGACGTACCAGCTGAATGGAAACGAGTTGGGCAGCATTGGTGTTTACGCAGGCGAGTCCGTCCGGGAGGCACACTTTTTTGACTATCTAATTCGCGTCCTGTTACAGTGGATGACCGTTATCTGATGGTCTTATATAAAATAATGAAAATGGATACAGTTCACGGGTAAGTCAATACGTATGGCAAAGTCTTGAGGTGAACCGTAACGAAACATGCGAAAGGAAAAATGAATGAATAAATGGATTACAGCGGGTACGGCGGCTGCGCTGACAGGTGCAGCTGCACTGGCACGCTCGGAATATGAACGAACCCATCTGGATGTCGTGCGATACGATATCACAACGGATAAGCTTGGTTCGGCATGGAACGGTTTTAAAGCCGTTTTTCTGTCGGATTTGCATGACAACAGCTTTGGATCAGAGAACGAAGAGCTGCTTGCAGCGATTGAGAACGAACAGCCAGACATTGTATTGATTGGCGGCGACATGCTGGTGGTAAAAGAGTGGGCAAAGCCTGATTTTGCACCGTTCGCACGATTGTATCATCAGCTTGTAGCCAAGTATCCGGTTTACTATGCATTTGGCAATCATGAGCAGCGCATGAAAGAAGAACAGCAGACATATCCAGGCTGGTGGGAGGCATACCGCGAGGTACTAAAAAGCAGTGGAATGAAGATTCTTGTCAATAAAAGTGCTGTCATTACAAAGGAAGGTACTTCGATGCGCATCAGTGGAATTACCATTCCGCGTGAGTGCTACCGAAAGGGGAGAATTCCGGCACCATCGGCGGGTTACTTGAATCACAAGATTGGAAAAGCCTCATCTACCGACTTTGAGCTGCTGCTTGCCCATACGCCGACCTTTGCAAAGACGTATGCCGACTGGGGCGCAGATCTGGTAGTAAGCGGCCATTTTCACGGCGGAACCATTCGCATTCCGGGTCTTGGCGGTGTCATGACGCCACAGCTGCAATTTTTCTCGCCGCTTGCAAGGGGCAGTGTCACCGAAGGAAACACAAGGATTATCGTCAGCGGCGGACTCGGAACGCACAGTATCAATGTGCGTCTCAACAATTTGCCGCAGGTCGTTGTGTTGACGTGGCATAAGAAAAACTTGCAAACAGATTGAATTTCGTTCCGTATTATGATATATTAGAATGGTTATAAACAAGAAAGAGGAGTGTCGGATGTTATCATACAAACTGGAAAAATTTGAAGGGCCGCTAGATTTGCTCCTTCATTTGATTGAAAAAAATAAAGTCAGCATATACGATATTCCGATTTTCGAGATTACAAATCAGTATATGGAGTATGTCAACGCCATGGAGGAAGAAGATCTGGACATTGTCAGTGATTTTCTTGTCATGACGGCGACCCTTCTGGATATTAAGTCCAGATTGCTGCTCCCAGCTGAGAAGGATGAAAATGGTGACGAGATTGACCCGAGAGAAGAACTGGTGACTCGTCTGGTTGAATATAAAACATATAGAAGTTTGGGCGAGCAGCTAAAAAGCAGACAGCTTTTGGCATCTCGCCTGCTCTACAAGGATCCCACAATTCCCGATGAGGTGGCAAAGTACGAGCCTCCGGTCAATGTGCAGGAGATGCTTAGCCGTGTGACATTGGAGCGTTTGCAGGAGATTTACCGCATGGTAACGCGCCGTCAGGTCGACAAGATCGACCCAGTGCGAAGCAAATTCGGAAATATCGAAAAGGATCCGGTGCGTCTGTCACAGAAGCTTGCGTTTGTGTACGAGTATGCTGAGCATACAAAGCATTTTTCCTTCCGTGGGCTGCTCCAGAAGCAGTACACCAAGACAGATGTTGTTGTCACATTTTTGGCCTGTCTGGAACTCATTAAGATCGGACGACTGACGGTGCAGCAGGAGGGAACCTTTCAGGATATTCATTTAGACTGGAATGAATCCTGCACGACAACGATCACACGAGAGGACATGGAGCAGTACGATTAAGGATGTGATGTATCAAGTGAATTGATTCAATGATACATACGGTTGCATGTCTTATGACACAATTTTAGGATACAATCGTTCGACTTATATATGTATAGAAAACAGGGGTAATTAGATTTATGGAAAACCGCGACTATTATCCGATTGTGGAAAGCATTTTATTCACAATGGGAAAAAGCGTTGAGATAAAAGCGCTGGCAGAGGCGTTGAAACTTACCGAAGAAGAGATGAGACAGGTGCTTGACGGCATGGCAGCAGAATACAGCCAAAAAGACAGAGGCATTCAGCTTGTCTTTTTGGAAACGCATGTGCAGCTTTGCACAAAGCCGCAGTATTATGAGTACCTGATTCGCATTGCATCACGACCGCAGAAGCAGGTACTTAGCGATTCTGTTTTGGAGACGTTATCAATTGTAGCGTACAAGCAGCCAGTTACCAGAGGCGAGATCGAGCGCATCCGTGGTGTAAAATCCGATCATGCGATTGCCAAGCTGTTAGACTACGATTTGATCGAGGAAATTGGAAGACTCGATGCGCCGGGCAGACCGGTCTTATTTGCAACAACAGAAGAATTTTTGCGCTGCTTTGGTGTATCCTCCGTAGCCGATCTGCCGCAGGCGGCACCAGAGCAGATCATGGAATTTAAGGAAGAAGCTGAAAAAGAGATTCCGGTGACGGTGTAATGGGCAGCGTAAAAAATGGTAACCACATAAGATAAAACTTCCCCCAATCGGCTAATAACTTAGCAATGGAATATCAAATCTGAAAAGGTGGAAAAGCACGAAACACTCCGGCGTGGCATATGCTATAGAAAGGTGCGTAGCGGGGGATTTCGTTTGGAGACGTTCAAGAAACCTCTTACGGCGGCACAGGAGAAGGAGTATCTCATACAGATGCATCAGGGTTCATCTGAGGCGAGATCTCTTTTGATTGAGCATAATATGCGCTTAGTGGCTCATATTATAAAAAAATATGCGTTTACGGATAAGGAGACGGATGACCTGCTGTCCATCGGAACCATCGGGCTGATAAAGGCAGTCAACACGTTTGATGTCTCAAGAGGAAACCGATTGTCAAGCTATGCGGCAAAATGCATAGACAATGAGATACTGATGCTGCTTCGTGCAGAAAAGAAGATGAGCCGAGAGGTTAGTCTATATGAACCGATCGGAACGGACAAGGAAGGAAACGAGATTCGTCTGTTTGATGTGATTGAATCCGGCGAGTGCGATGCCTCCGAGCATTATTGCAAGAAAGAGGATATCCATCGGCTCCATAAGGGAATACAGACAGTTCTTTTGCCCAAAGAAAAACAGGTGATTCTTCTTCGCTATGGTCTTTGTGGTCATCAGATTCATACGCAGCGCGAGGTCGGGAGCGTGCTTGGCATTTCCCGGTCCTATGTCAGCCGCATCGAAAAGAGCGCCCTCGAGAAGCTAAAGAACTTTTTTACCGTTTCGTAAAATTCGTGAGAAGAAAGGCACAGGTAGAACATGAAAGAAAAGTATATTGATTCAAGCAGCAGAAGAGACCGCCTGCATCTGTATATCTGGATGCCGAAGGATCAGCCAAAGCCGGGTGTGATTGTGCAGATGACGCATGGCATGGTAGAGCATATGGGCCGCTATGAAGAGTTGGCACGTTACTTAAATGCCCATGGCATCGGTGCGATCGGTCATGATACACTCGGTCATGGAAAGAGCGCGCCGACCAGCTCTCAATTTGGCTTTTTTGCCAAGAAAAATGGAGATCGCTGCCTTGTTACAGATGTTGCACGCGTAACTGCTTACATTCGCAAGCAATATCCGGGTAGCCACATTATCCTGCTTGGTCACAGCATGGGATCTTTTGTGTCAAGACAGTATTTGACTCAGTATGGCTCCAAGATTGACGGCGCGATTTTAATGGGAACCGGAGACCCGGGAAAGCGAAAGGTGGCATTTGGCCTTAGTGTAGCGGGCTTTCTTCGCTTTCTTCGCGGTGATTTCTACCGCAGCAGCCTCGTCAATTATCTGATGCTTGACAGCAACGATCACTATTTCTTTGGAAAGGAATGTACCAGTTGGCTAAACAGTAATCAGGAAGAGGTGGACCGCTACTATAACGATGAATATTGTGGTTTTCAGTTTACCGTAAGTGCTTATTTGGATTTCTTTAAGATTTTGATGAAGCTTGCAAAAAACAAAGATACCGCGAAAATACCAAAGAAGCTGCCAATTCTTCTGCTGTCCGGTGAGGATGATGCGATCGGTGAGTTTGGCAAGGGAGTACGCCGCGTATGCGATCGTTACAGACGTGCAGGCATTCGCGATGTTTCTATGAAACTCTATCCGGGAATGCGCCATGAGCTGCTTCACGAAACGGAAAGAAAAATGGTTCAAAAGGACATTCTGAACTGGATCGAAGCTCACTTTGAACAAGAGTAAGCACAAAAAGAAAAAACAAAGAAAACGGAAAACGCATTAACAACAGTTCCGAAACGACACAAAAGAAAAAATAGATAAGATACCTTTCGAGAAGACAATTTGCCCCCAAAAAACAATAGGGGCAGGTTGTCTTTTTGCGCTTAAAAACAGGAACAATTTTAGATACTGTAACTCAGAAAGGATAAATTATGGTTGCAAAAGTGTATACAGGAACAACAAATGGAATTGAAGGAATTTTAGTATGCGTGGAGGCAGATATCAGCGATGGACTTCCGATGTTTGATATGGTCGGCTACCTCGGAGCAGAGGTAAAAGAAGCGAGAGAGCGCGTGCGCACGGCACTTAAAAATTCGGGCTTTCGACTGCCGCCAAGCCACATCACCGTAAACCTATCGCCTGCCGATTTAAGAAAACAGGGAAACTATTTCGATTTGCCGATTGCGTTAGCCGTCCTTGCGGCCGCCGGTTTTGTGCGTGTGGACGAATTAAAGGACAAGATCTTTATCGGAGAGCTTGGACTTGACGGAAGTGTGCGCCCAGTAAATGGTACGCTCGTCCTTGCCGAGTGTGGCTGCAATGCAGGAATAAGAAAAGCAGTAGTGCCGCAGGAAAATGCAAAAGAGGCAGCCTATCTGGAGGAAACAGCAGTCTACGGTGTAAGCAGTCTTTCTGAGATCGTGACATTACTGAACAATCCAGATCGCTTTGACGAAAAAAGACAGCTGATCAGCGAAGAAGATCGAAAAAGAAACGAAAATAACCAAAAGGATGCTCTTGATTTTTCTGATCTTTATGGGCAGGAGCGAATGAAGCGCGCCGCAATGGTTGCAGCAGCTGGTCTTCACAATCTTCTTTACATAGGCACACCCGGTTCCGGGAAAAGTATGGCGGCTAAGCGTATTCCCACCATTCTGCCACCAATGACATACCGTGAACAGCTCGAGGTCACAAAAATCTATAGCGTTGCAGGACTTCTCGATCAGAAAGAAGGTCTGATAAAAGTGCGCCCATTTCGTAGCCCGCACCACACAATTTCTGCGACAGCGCTCGCAGGAGGTGGTCGATTTCCTAGACCTGGCGAGATCAGTCTCGCACATCACGGCGTTTTGTTTTTGGACGAGTTAGCCGAATTTAAGCGTGACACGCTAGAAGTCATGCGCCAGCCCTTAGAAGATGGAAAAGTCACAATCAGCCGCGTCAATGGCAGTTGTAGCTATCCGGCGGATTTTATGTTTGTGGCAGCAATGAATCCTTGCCCATGTGGGTATTACCCAGATCGGAGCCGCTGCCATTGCAGCCCAGGCGATATCCGCCGCTATCGGGATCGCATTTCACGCCCTATGTTAGACCGTATTGATCTTTGTACGGAGGCATGTGTGGTAAAATTTGATGATCTGTCTCAGGCAAAAAAGGGAGAAAGCTCGGCCAGTATGCGAGAGCGTGTCACAGAGGCCATCAAGCGCCAGCAGCTGCGCTATCAAGAGGAAGGCATTCTCTTCAATTCACAGCTTTCTGGCACCCGCCTTACCCGATTCTGCCACCTTAGTAAATCTCAAAATGCACTCCTTCGCCATGCATTTGAATCCATGGGACTTAGTGTGCGCGCAAGAGACCGAATCCTTCGCGTTGCAAGGACAATTGCCGACCTGGAGGGATCCGAAGAAATTCAAGAAAATCACTTGGCAGAAGCCATCAGCTACCGCAGCATTGATCGCAAATATTGGGGAACCCCGTAAATAGAAAGGAATAAAAAAGAAAATGAACCGTAAACTTGCATACTACTGGTGCACCTACCTACAGATGATTACGCCACTCAAGGTGCGCCGCCTGATCGAACAGGCAAAAAATCCGGAAAACGTCTTTGGAACAAGTGACGAAACGCTCATGGAACTTGGCTTTACCAAACGCGAACAGCAGATTGTCCACGAAGCCTGCGCAATGGAATCTACCATAGAATCCGAATACGCCAACCTATCCAAGTCCGGCATTCGTTTCGTAACAATCGACGATGCCGACTATCCCAATCTCCTAAAAGAGGTCGAAGATCGCCCATTCGGTCTCTTCGTAAAGGGCTGCCTTCCAGACCAAAACTGCCCCAAGATTGCCATTGTCGGGGCACGGGCATGCAGCAGCTACGGAAGAGAGTGCGCAGAGGAACTTGCGAAAACGCTTTCGGCATCTGGTGTGCAGATCGTAAGTGGGATGGCCTACGGCATAGACTGCTGCAGCCAAAAGGCTGCACTCGAATCTGGCAGTTCCTTTGCCGTGCTCGGCGGCGGTGTAGACATCTGTTATCCAAAGGAAAATATCGGGCTGTACGAACAGCTCATCCGTCAAGGCGGTGTCATCTCTGAGATGCGCCCGAAAACAGTCGGCATGCCGATCCTTTTTCCGAGACGAAATCGCATTATCAGTGGCATCTGTGATGCTATCATCGTAGTCGAAGCGCGCAAAAAAAGTGGCTCTCTAATCACCGCAGAATTTGCCGCTGATCAGGGGCGAAACGTGTATGCCGTGCCGGGCTCCGTCTTTTCAGGGCTTAGCGAGGGCTGCCATGAATTGATCCGAAACGGCGCCATACTCTTATCCTCCCCGCAGGAACTTTTGTCAGACTTTCACTTTGAGGCAGCAGCGGCAAAAGAGCGCAGAGGAAAAGAAAAGCTCACCCTTGTCGAACAGGACGTCTATCGTTTTGTTGAACAAACTTCCACGCCAATGGAAGTGCTCTTACAAAAGACTGGATATCCGTCTGGAAATCTGTGCGGAGCCTTGTTTGGACTGGAATTAAAGGGCTATATCAGCCAGGAAGCAGGCGGTTGTTATCGACGAACTGGCCTCATTCCGCCCAAGGCAATTGCAAAAATTCCGTAAATTTTGCATGAAATAAACCAAAAAGGGCTTGCAATCCGCAAAATAAGGGAGTATAGTGATTTCCGATTGAAAAAATGTACGCAGGTACATTGCTGGAGGAAAGCATGGCGAAGTATCTTGTTATCGTAGAGTCACCTGCAAAGGTTAACACTATAAAGAAATTTTTAGGAGCTAACTATCAAGTTATGGCTTCCAACGGGCATGTAAGAGATCTGCCTAAGAGTCAGTTGGGCTTTGATGTTGCCAACGACTATGAACCAAAATATATTACCATTCGCGGAAAAGGAGATATTCTGGCGAAGCTTCGCAAGGAAGCAAAGAAGGCCGATAAGATCTATCTGGCAACCGACCCTGACCGCGAGGGAGAGGCAATCTCCTGGCATCTGTCCAAGGCATTAAAGCTGGAAGATGATCAGATTAAGCGAATTACCTTCAATGAGATTACAAAAAATGCGGTAAAGGCATCCTTAAAGGAGCCGCGTGCGATCAATATGAATCTGGTCGATGCGCAGCAGACAAGACGTATGCTCGACCGTATGGTAGGCTACGAGATCAGCCCGGTACTCTGGGCAAAGGTAAAGAGGGGCTTAAGTGCTGGACGTGTTCAGTCTGTTGCCCTTCGTCTGATCTGCGACCGCGAGGCGGCGATCGAAGCCTTTATTCCAAAGGAATACTGGAGTCTTGATGTCGAGCTTGATGTGCCGGGCTCTAAGAAGCCGCTTGTGGCACAGTTTTATGGAAAAGACACGAAGAAGATTACGATCGAGAACGAAGCACAGTTAAACGAGATCGTAAAGGCCGTCGAGAGCGACAAGTTTGTTGTGAAAGAACTGGCGCACAAGGAAAGAAAGAAGAAAGCGCCGATGCCATTTACGACGAGTACGTTACAGCAGGAGGCTGCAAACCAGTTAAACTTCTCGACACAAAAGACAATGCGTATCGCACAGCAGTTATATGAGGGCGTTTCTGTTGAGGGTGAAGGTACAGTTGGTCTGATCACTTACCTGAGAACGGATTCCACCCGTATTGCGGCAGAGGCCGATACCGCAGCGAGAGCCTATATCGAGAAGACCTATGGCGAGAAGTATTTGACACAGGCAAAGAAGGAAGAGACCGCAAAAGGTCACATTCAGGATGCACATGAGGGTATTCGCCCGACCGACATCACAAGAGAGCCAGTTCGCGTAAAGGAATCTCTTTCCCGCGATCAGTTCCGTCTGTATCAGTTAATTTGGAGACGATTTACGGCAAGCCGTATGGCAGATGCCGTGTATCTAATGAATCATGTGCAGCTTGAGGCAGGCGGTTATGAATTTTCAGCGGTCAGCTCAAAACTTGCATTTGATGGTTTTATGAGCATTTACAACGACGGCGAGGAAAAGGCAGCGAGCGCACCGGCTGTTGATCATTTAAATGAGGGCATGGAACTTTCCATGAACAGCAAGCAGACGCAGCAGCATTTCACTCAGCCACCGGCTCACTTTACCGAGGCGAGTCTGGTGCGTATGCTTGAGGAGAAAGGTATTGGCCGTCCGTCCACCTATGCGCCGACGATCACCACGATTCTTGCACGCCACTATATCACAAAGGAAAAGAAAAATCTGTATGTGACCGAGCTTGGTCAGGTCGTAAATAACATCATGATGAAATCCTTCCCGATTATCGTGGATGCAGAGTTTACCGCAAACATGGAGTCCCTACTCGATATGGTCGGAGACGGCATGGTCGAGTGGAAGAGCATTGTGCGAAACTTCTACCCAGATCTGCATGAGGCAGTCGAGGCGGCAAACCGAGAACTCGAGAGCGTCAAGATCGAAGATCAGCTCTCCGATGAGTACTGCGAGCTGTGCGGCAGGCAGATGGTCATCAAGTATGGTCCACACGGGAAGTTTCTTGCTTGCCCAGGCTTCCCAGATTGTCGAAACACAAAGCCATATCTGGAGAAAATTGGTGTGTCCTGTCCGAAGTGCGGCAAGGAGCTTGTTATCCGAAAGACGAAGAAAGGCCGCGTTTATTATGGCTGCGAGGGCGCACCGGACTGTGATTTTATGTCCTGGAACCGTCCGACCGGCGGCATTTGCCCGAAATGTGGCGCTTATATGATCAAAAAGGGCAATCGAGAGTGCTGTTCCGATGCTGCGTGCAGCTATATTGCAAAGCTAGACGAAAAAATCTGACAAAACTGCGAAATATTCTTGTAAAATTATTCATTTTGTGATATGCTACTGTAAAAGAATAAATTGCATTGGAGGAACCCAATATGAGCGTGCAGTTGCTGGATAAAACAAGAAAAATCAACAAACTTTTGCATAACAACAATACCAGTAAAGTTGTCTTCAACGATATCTGTGAGGTGTTGAGTGAGATTCTGGAGTCCAATATCCTGGTTCTCAGCAAGAAGGGCAAGGTTTTAGGCTTCAGCGTTTGGAAGGATGTCGACGTGATCAATGAGCTGATGGAAAATACCATTGGTTCTTTTGCAGATCACATGCTCAATGAGCGTCTGTTAAGTGTTCTTTCCACAAAAGAGAATGTCAATCTGGCTACTCTCGGATTTTCTCAGGAGAATGGTGACAAGTATCAGGCAATCGTGACACCGATCGAGATCGCAGCAGAGCGTCTTGGTACCCTGTTTATCTACAGAGAGCACACCGGATATGGCATCGACGATATTATCTTAAGTGAGTACGGCACCACCGTAGTTGGACTTGAGATGCTTCGTTCCGTAAACGAGGAGAGCGCAGAGGAAAATCGTAAGAAGCAGATCGTAAAATCTGCGATCAGCACACTCAGCTACTCCGAGCTTGAGGCAATCGTTCACATCTTCCGCGAGTTAGACGGAAACGAGGGCGTGCTTGTCGCAAGTAAGATTGCAGACCGCATCGGCATCACCAGATCCGTGATCGTCAATGCACTTCGTAAGTTCGAGAGCGCAGGCGTTATCGAGTCCAGATCCTCCGGTATGAAGGGTACCTATATCAAGGTTTTAAACGATGTGGTATTCGATGAGTTGGCAAAAGTAAAGGTTGGCACAGACAATTCAAATGCGGCTCCGACTACCAACGCATAAAATTGTAAGTTACAGTTCACGGGACACCCATTCGAAAAAATTAAAAAAAAGTAAAAAAAGCCTTGCAATTGTATTTTTTCCATGATATGATTGTAGGGCTTAAAATAATCACGTATGCGGTTGGCAGGCTTGGTGCTGCACATGCAGTTACCTGTACGTATGGCATACGGAAGACAAACCAAAGGAGAGTAAAAACATGAGCGTTATTTCTATGAAGCAGCTGCTTGAAGCTGGTGTTCATTTCGGACATCAGACCAGAAGATGGAACCCTAAGATGGCTCCATACATCTACACCGAGAGAAACGGTATCTACATCATCGACCTGCAGAAGTCTGTAGGCAAGGTTGACGAGGCTTACAAGGCGATCTTCGACATTGCTGCAGAGGGCGGAAACATCCTTTTCGTAGGAACCAAGAAGCAGGCACAGGATGCAGTAGCAACTGAGGCACAGAGATGTGGTATGTACTATGTAAACCAGAGATGGCTTGGTGGTATGCTGACCAACTTCAAGACCATCCAGAGCAGAATCGCTCGTCTTCGTCAGATCGAGACCATGTCCGAGGACGGTACCTTTGATGTACTGCCAAAGAAGGAAGTTATCGAGCTGAAGAAGGAGTGGGAGAAGCTTGAGAAGAACCTTGGCGGTATCAAGGATATGCCAGGTATTCCGGACGCTATCTTCGTAGTTGACCCGAAGAAGGAGAAGATCTGTGTTCAGGAAGCTCACACTCTGGGTATTCCGCTGATCGGTATCGCTGATACCAACTGTGATCCGGAAGAGCTGGATTATGTAATCCCGGGTAACGATGACGCTATCAGAGCCGTAAAGCTGATCGCTTCCAAGATGGCAGACGCTGTTATCGAGGCTAAGCAGGGCGAGGCTGAGGAAGTTGATGAGGTTGCAGAGGCTGGCGAGGAGATGCTGGCAGCTGACACTACTGATGCAGCAGCTGATATCGAGACCGTAGTAGCTGACGCTGAGTAATCAAGTCGGAAATAACGATTCAGAGACGGCAACTGCGGCTTCTGAATCGTTATTGTTTTTATTAACTAAGTGAAGTATCAATACTGTACACAACTATTTGGAGGAAGATTAAGATGGCTATTACAGCAAGTATGGTAAAAGAGCTGCGTGAGATGACCGGCGCAGGTATGATGGACTGCAAGAAGGCACTGACTGCTACCGAGGGAGATATGGACAAGGCTGTAGATTTCCTGCGTGAGAAGGGATTAGCTGGTGCTCAGAAGAAGGCTGGACGTATCGCAGCTGAGGGTATCGTTGCTACTTGCATCTCTGAGGATGAGAAGAACGCAGTTGTAGTTGAGGTTAACGCTGAGACTGACTTCGTTGCAAAGAACGAGAAGTTCCAGACCTACGTTGCAGAGGTTGCTGCTCAGGCAGTAAACACTCCGGCAGAGGATATCGAAGGATTCATGGCTGAGAAGTGGGCATTAGATCCAACCATGACCGTTAAGGAGAAGCTGTCCTCCATGATCTCCATCATCGGTGAGAACATGAACATCCGTCGTTTTGCAAAGGTTACTGAGGAGAATGGTATCGTTGTTTCCTATATCCATGCAGGCGGAAAGATCGGCGTTTTAGTAGACGTTGAGACTGATGTTGTTAACGATGCAGTTAAGGAAATGGCAAAGAACGTTGCTATGCAGGCAGCAGCATTAAAGCCACAGTACACCACCAGAGCAGAGGTTGACGCTGAGTATCTTGCAAGAGAGAAGGAAATCCTGATGGCTCAGATCATGAACGATCCGAAGGAGTCCCAGAAGCCGCAGAAGGTTATCGAGGGCATGATCAACGGACGTATCAACAAGGAACTGAAGGAGATCTGTCTGATGGATCAGACCTACGTAAAGGCAGAGGACGGAAAGCAGTCCGTAAGCGCATACGTTGCTCAGGTTGCTAAGGAGAACAATGCAAAGATCACTGTTAAGAAGTTCGTTCGTTTCGAGACCGGCGAAGGCATGGAGAAGAAGGAAGAGGATTTCGCAGCAGAGGTTGCTAAGCAGATGAATGCATAAGTATAAGGATTGAATGATCAATCAATCTTATAAATATTGAGTTCTAAGACCCTGAATTTTTCGCAGTTGCGGGAAGTTCAGGGTTTCTTTATTACAAAATTTGTGGTATCTTAAAAATGGTCTGTGTAAAAGAAAGCAAAAGAAAATAAAAGAAAATAAAAGAAAGAAGTGAGTAGTATGACAGGAATGGAACTTAAGATATTAGACTGGCTTCAGACCATCCACACGCCGATTGGCGATGCGCTTATGTGTTTTATCACCAGTCTTGGAAATGCAGGGGCGATTTGGATTGTATTAGCAGTTGTGTTGATCGCGATTCCAAAGACGAGAAAAAGCGGAATCATCGTCGCGGCAGCATTGATCATTGATGCGGTGCTTTGCAATGGTATTCTGAAAAATGTTTTTCGCAGAATCCGACCATTCGATGTGAACACCGCAGTTCAGGTATTGATCACAAAGCCGCGTGACTTCTCGTTCCCATCAGGACACACATCGGCATCCTTTGCGGCAGCGACCGCGCTGTATCTGGCGAAGGAACGAAAATTATTTATTCCGGCACTGGTGCTTGCCTGCCTGATCGCCTTTTCGAGAATGTATCTGTATGTACATTATCCAACGGATGTCCTTGGTGGCCTCCTTCTTGGTATTGCGTCGGCAGTTATTGCATATAAATGTCAGGAAAGTCAGAAAATTCTTGCACTTTTCCACTTGAATAAGTATAATACTAATCAGTAACAGTAGTAAATCAGAGCCGCAGCAATATGCGGCTTTCGTTTGCTGCAAGTGAACCGTCTAATGATCGTATGTCGTATGATAATCACAATGCGTCAATTGGACAGTAAGGAGGATTTTTGTGACAGTACATGATACCGTGCATGGATTTGTAGTCGAAAGAGAAGTAGCACTTCCAGAGCTGGATGCAGTGATGTATCAGATGAAGCATGAAAAGACAGGGCTGGAGTTAGTATGGCTTAGCAGAGAGGAAGAGAACAAGGTCTTTGGCATCAGCTTTGAGACATTGCCGTGGAACGATACGGGTGTATTCCATATTTTGGAGCATTCCGTTCTGTGCGGTTCAAAGAATTACCCAGTTAAGGAGCCGTTTGTAGAGCTTCTGAAAAATTCTATGAACACATTCTTAAATGCGATGACCTTCCCGGATAAGACTTTTTATCCGGTGGCAAGCCGCAACGACAAAGATTTTGTGAACCTGATGCGTGTTTATCTCGACGCTGTATTCTATCCGGCAGTCCGCACAAAGCCAGAGATTTTTCGTCAGGAGGGCTGGCATTATGAGTTTGACAATGAGGGAAAAGTAAGCTATAAGGGCGTCGTTTTCAATGAGATGAAGGGTGCTCTTGCAGATGCAGACGAGTTGATGGAGCTTGCGATCAATCGTGCACTGTTCCCAGATACCCCATATCGTTTTGTGTCTGGCGGAGATCCGGCAAAGATCCCGGATTTAAGCTACGAAGAATTTGTTGATAGCCACAAGAAGTTCTATTCTCCATCCAATGCATATGTTTATCTGGATGGTGCAATGGATATTGATGCGATCCTTGGTATTATCAACGATGAATACTTAGCTTTCTTTGAGCAGACAAAGCGCATGGATCCGCCAGCACTTCAGGCTCCAGTTGCAGCTGGTGAGCAGCGCGTGGAATATGAGATTGGTGCAGATGAGAAGGAAGAAGGAAAAATTCGTCTGGCTTGGGGACGTGTGACCGGTACCTTTGCAGATCGTGAAAAAATAACTGCAATGCAGATTCTCTCCGATGTACTATGCGGAAACAATCAGGCTCCGTTAAACAAAGCTGTGCTGTCTGAAGGACTGGCAGAGTCGGTATTTCTTTCTGCAATGACTTCTGTTGCCAATCCGTGGGTAAGGATCGAGGCACGTAACGTAAAAAAAGAAGATTGCGATACGGTTGAGGCTCGTATTTTTGATACACTGAAGGCATTAGCAGATGGTGGTCTTGACCACGAAAAACTTGAGGCTTCCATGGCTAATATGGAATTCCAGATGAGAGAGCGTGATTACGGCAGCTATCCGCAGGGTCTAATTCTTGGAATGCAGGTATTGGATAGCTGGCTGTACGGTGGCGCACCGGAGGCAAATCTTCAGATCGGTGATCTGTTTGAAAAACTGCGTAAGAAGATGAAGGACGGCTATTTTGAGCAGCTGATTCGTGAGATCTTATTAGAAAATCCGCATAGCTGTAAGGTAGTAATGGTTCCGTCTCGCACCGCAGGCGAAGCACGCCGCGCAAAGGAAGCAAAGCGTCTGGAAGAGGAATCTGCAATGTGGAGCGATGAGACAAGAGAGGCACTTGTTGCCAATCAGGAGCACCTTCTTGCATGGCAGGAAAGCGAGGACACACCAGAGCAGTTGGCAACGCTTCCACACCTTGAACTGTCCGATTTAAGCCGTACACCGCAGGAACAGCCGATTGAGGAGATCACATTTGAAGGTCAGAAGGTACTGTTACACCGCGTCAATGCGAGTGGAATCGCCTATATTACGCTGTATTTTGATGCAAACCACTATACCGAGGCAGAGCTTCCGGCAGTAGGTCTTCTGTGCAGACTGCTTGGAAAGCTGGAAACTACGCAGTCAAGCGTTGAGCAGTTAAACAACCGTGTTCGTCTTCTGTGCGGCAATATGCAGTTCTATCTGAGTACCTTTAGCATCAAAGATGATAACAGTCGCTGCACCGTAAAGCTTTGCGCATCCTTCAGTACACTTGAGGCAAATGCAGAGCAGGCAGTTCGTCTGGCAGCAGAAATTCTGACACAGACAAGATTTGATGCGGCTACCTCTGAAAAAGAAATTCTCGATTTGGTACGTCAGATTAAGATGGGCAGCTTCCAGTCTACTGTTATGAGCGGTCATGCCGCAGCACTTGGTCGTGTATCGGCACAGACGAGTGTAAGTAGTGTGATTTCAGAGTGTACCGGTGGTATCACGTTCTATCAGTGGTTAAAGGCACAGGAAGAAAACTGGA